>NZ_JACGAT010000007.1:0-82810 GCF_020137635.1 Campylobacter sp. RM12642 | reverse complement strand
ATTTAATGGAGTAAATAATTTTTCAAATACTTATGCAAATACGCTTAATAGTAAAAATTCACAAAATAAAGCAAATGATGGAGCTAGTTTAGAATATCTAAAACTAGCCCAGCAAAAGCTAGAAAACGATCCGACTTATAATCCTTTTAATGATAGAAATTTAGATAAAAGTGAAATACTTAATCTAGCTTTATTTGGAGCATTAGACCCTGATATTGTAGAACAAAGAAAAATAGAATGGGAAAATACTCCAGACATTGATCCAGAAGAATTAGTAAAAACTCTAAATAAACTTTTTAAAAATTTAGATAAATTAACTTCAGATAGCATAAGTAATGAAGAAAAAAATAAATTAATGAAAAGTATTTTTTCTAATACAGATGAAGATTTAAAAATATCGCAATCTAAAGAAGAAATTAAACAAGAAGAAAAAGAAGAACAAACTAAAGAAAAACCTTACGAAGCCATAGAAGTAAAAGGCACAAGCACTCGTGAAAGTATGGAAGATATTTTAAGCAAACTTGATATTCAAAATATCAAAGATGAAAGAGATTTATTAGCTATATTTTTAGCTTATAAAAATGGCGAGAATTTATATGATAAAAGGGTTTAAAATAAAAGAATTTAAAAATCTTAATTTTTATCAAAAGAGTAAAAAATGAAAATTAATTTTAATGATTTAAATCTAAGAAATTGGAATGACGCTTATAAGGATTATCAAAAAGCAAAAACACCAGAAGAAGAGAATAAATACTTAAAAGAATTAAGTAATATCGCTTTATTTAAAGGTAAAAATGATAGTCAAGAAAACAATAATATAAGTAACAATAATGCATCGACAAATATTAGTGATATTTCTATATTTTATGTTTATATGCGAGATTTTGGTTATGCTAGGCTTCATCCTGAGATGTTTATTTCTAAGCTTTTTCAAAACGATGATGAGGCAAAGGATATTAAGGCATTTTTAAAAGAAAATGCCTTAAATAACGATTACACTGCTAATTATGATTATGAGATTAAAGAACTTTTTGCAAGTGATATTAGTGTAGATGAATTTAAGAAAAAATACTTAAAGCGTATAAACGAGCTTAAGCAAGAAAATCTAAAAGATAATATAAATGAAATTAGCGAAGAACTTAAAAAAGATGAGTTTAAACCCATAGAAGTAAAAAGTGATAATATTCGTGAAAGTATGGAAGAGATTTTAAGCAAATTAAATAAAACTGAAATCAAAAATGAAAGAGATTTATTGGCTATATTTTTAGCCTATAAAAATGGCGAGAATTTATATGATAAAAGAGTTTAGATTAAAAGAATTTAAAATCGTAAAAATTAGCATAATTTTAAAACTAATCACAAATTATTATATTTGTTTAATAAGCTAAGGAGTTTAATACAATTAAGGCTTAAAAACTTAAACCCTAATTGTATTTTTAAAATTTTTTAAAATATAATTGTTTTATTACCTGCAATAAATACTTTATCATCAAACACTTTTTCAAGGGCATTTCTTAGCACTAGAGTTTCTATTTTTTTACCTGCTTTTCTTAAATCTTTTGAATTATAAGTGTGATTTACTCTAACTATATCTTGAAAAATAATAGGTCCTTCATCTAAATTATCCGTTACAAAATGTGCACTTGCTCCTATGATTTTAACCCCACGCTCATAAGCTTGTAGATATGGATTTGCACCGATAAATGCAGGTAAAAAAGAATGATGAATATTGATGATTTTATCTTTAAAAGTATTTACAAAATTTGGGCTTAAAATCCGCATATATTTTGCTAATACTATATAATCAACATTGTATTTTTTAATCTCTTGAATTATATCTTGCTCGTAAAGTTCTTTATCTTTGCTAGTATCAATTAGGCTAAAATCTATATCA
The DNA here is from genome assembly GCF_020137635.1 of Campylobacter sp. RM12642. Lineage (NCBI taxonomy): Bacteria > Pseudomonadati > Campylobacterota > Epsilonproteobacteria > Campylobacterales > Campylobacteraceae > Campylobacter > Campylobacter sp. RM12642. The sequence goes on along the minus strand of NZ_JACGAT010000007.1, from coordinate 80,916 downwards.
AATCTTTTCACAAAATCGCTTAAATCGTGATTTGCCATAACTTTTAAGATATTCGCATTTAGTTCATCTTCATAGTTTGCAAGTAGCAAATCCCCTAAACAATGAAGTTCTTTTGATGCTAGGATTATTATGTTTTTCTTTCTTTTTGGGCTAAATGTGATTTGTGCGTCTGTTAAAATCTGTTTTAAATTATTTATAAAATCATCTTTTACACTTTCACTTGAGCTTAAAATCGCTAGAAAATAAAAAGAATTTGTATCGCTATTTACAAATTCATTATTGCTTTCTATATTAAATCCTGCCTTATAAATCTCATTTGAGATAATAGCCACAAGCCCTTTTTTATCAGGGCAAGTGATTTTTAAGATATATTCATTCATAATTTATCCTATGTTATTTAATTCAGCTTTTATTTCATATAATTCATTTTCAGCTTTTTGCATAGCAATTTTGTTTTGTTCTACAACTTGTGCTGGTGCGTTAGCTACGAATTTTTCATTACTTAGCATTTTGTTTAGCTTTTCGTATTCTGCTAGAACTTTTTTATATCTATTTTCTAACTTAGCTTTCATTTCATCAAGTGCTTTGCTATCTACAAAAATAGCGGTTTTTAGGTTCGTGCTAACATTTACGCTAAAGCTTTCTTTAGGATTTTCATCTTGGCTTAATTCTCCTACTTTAGCTAATTTTGCTATTAGTTTTAGATAATATTCATCAAATTTATGTTCGCTTATAATTTGTGCCGGAGCGTTTTTATCAGTAATATTTGCTGTTTTTTTGATACTTCTTAGGCTATTAATCGCTTCTTTGCAAAGCTCGTAGTTTTTGATAATTTGCTCTTCAGTGGTTGAAATTTCATTTATTTTAGGATATTTTTCTACCATAATTGAGCCATTTTCAAAAATACTTGTCCCGCTTAATTTATGATATAAATAATCACTAATAAATGGCATAAATGGACTAAGTAATTTCATAGCGTTTAAAAATACGCTCGCAAGCTCATCTATACTACTCTCATCAGCCTTGCTAAACTCAATTCCATAATCACAAAACTCATCCCATAAAAACTTATAAATATTCATAGCAGCATCATTAAATCTATATTCATCTAAGTTTTTGCGAGTTTCATTTACGCATTTTTGAAATTCTGCGTTTATATAAATACCTAGTGTTGTTTTATAGTTACCTAGTATCTTATAATCCTTACCTTTAAGTAGTAAGAAATTTACCGCATTATAAAGCTTATTTGTGAAGTTACGAACTAAAATCATTCTATCTTCACTCATTCTAATATCTCTTCCTTGAACGGCTAAAAGTGCTAAAGTAAAGCGTAAAATGTCAGCACTATATTTATCAATGCTATCAAGTGGGTCGATTACATTGCCTTTACTTTTGCTCATTTTTTGTCCGTTTTCATCTTTTACAAGTGCGTGAAGATAAATGTCTTTAAATGGGATTTCGCCTAGCTCATTTTCACTTTGAAATAACATTCTGCATACCCAGAAAAATAATATATCAAAGCCTGTAATTAAAAGCGAATTTGGATAAAAGTCTTTTATATCGCTTTCATTCCATAAAGTGCCTTTACCAAAATCGCCATTGTTATAACCTAGAGTTGAAAATGCCCAAAGTCCCGAGCTAAACCAAGTATCAAGAACATCTTTATCTTGAGTGATACTATCGCAGCCACATTTTTCGCATTTTTCTACCTTTCTCTCACTTACATGAATATGTTCGCACTCATCACAATAATAAACAGGAATTTGATGTCCCCACCAAAGTTGTCTGCTGATACACCAAGGGCGTAATTCTCTTAACCAAGCATTAAAGCTATTTATCCAATGAGCTGGATAAAACTTAGCATCACCATTATTTACCTTTTCTATAACTTTTGTTGCGATATCAGTTTTTACAAACCATTGTTTAGAAATATACGGCTCAACGATATTTTTACAACGATAACAATGTCCAACTTGATTTACATAATCTTCAATTTTTTCAATAAAGCCTAATTCGTTTAGTTTATCAACTACTATTTTTCTAGCCTCAAGTCTTTCAAGTCCTTTAAACTCAGCACAATGCTCGTTTAAAATTCCATTTTCATCAAAAATAGTTAAAAACTCTAAATCATGTCTAAGTCCTACTTCATAGTCATTATTATCGTGAGCTGGTGTTACTTTTACAATTCCTGTTCCAAAGCTCATATCAACATGACTATCAGCTATGATTTTTATTTTACGATTTACAATAGGCAGCGTAACTTCTTTACCAACTAAGTGCTTATATCTTTCATCTTCTGGATTTATCATTACAGCAGTATCACCAAAATAAGTCTCAGGTCTAGTAGTTGCAACTACTAAATAATCCTTATCATTTAAAAAATATCTTATATGATAAAGTTTGCCTTTATTTTCTTCATATTCAACCTCAATATCACTTAATGCTCCATCTTTTGTGCACCAGTTTATCATTCTGTTATTTTGCTCTATTAAGCCTTTATTATAAAGGTCCACAAAAGCTTTTTTAACAGCGTTTTGAAGCCCTTCATCCATAGTAAAACGAAGTCTTGAAAAGGCAGGAGTAATGCCTAGTGCTTGCATTTGCTTAACTATAGCTCCACCGCTTTGCTCTTTCCACTCCCATACTTTTTCTATGAATTTTTCACGCCCTAATTCTTCTTTTTTAATCCCTTTTACTAAAAGTTGCTTTTCAACTACATTTTGAGTGGCAATGCCTGCGTGGTCAAGCCCAGGTTGATAAAGCACTTTATAGCCATCCATTCTTTTATATCTTGTAATAATGTCTTGAAGTGTAAAAGTAAGTGCGTGTCCTATATGTAAAACACCTGTAACATTTGGCGGTGGCATCATAATTGCAAAGTTTTTGCCATTTTCTTGAATGTTTTTATTTCCATCTATTTCAAAATAGCCTTTTTGTTTGCAAAATTCATAATAATCTTTTTCAATTTCTTTTGGATTGTAAAAATCGCTCATAAATAATCCTTAAATTAGTGTTTTTTGCCATTTTATTAATTTTTGCTTATTTTTAGGTTATTTTGCTAGACTTTTTGGCTTTTAATTTAATTTGTGGAGATGTTTTGAATAGATTAAATGATGAACAATTTGCGGCGGTTAATACTAGTTTAGGTAGTAATTTGATAATAGCAAGTGCAGGAACAGGAAAGACAAGCACAATAGTTGCAAGGATAGAAAAATTATTAAATGATGGTGCTAAAGCAAATAGCATTATGCTACTTACATTTACAAACAAAGCCGCTCGTGAAATGATAGCAAGACTTGAAAAAAAACTCGGCTCAAGCAAGATAAAAGGCATTGTAAGTGGGACATTTCACGCAATTAGTCTTGAATATCTTAAAAAGCATAAAAACATTCAGCTTAAGCGAAATAGTGAATTAAGAGCCTTGCTAAAAAGTATTTACGAAAAATATTCTCCTAATAAAGATGATTTGTTTGATTATTCATATTTAGCCGATATTTATTCAAGGTTTAATAATACTAATTTAGTTGATGATTTTCGTGGATATTTGAATGCTAATTATGAAGAGCAAGGCGATAATATTAATTTTTATTGCAAAGTTTTAAGCGAATACGAAGAACAAAAAAAAGCTCATAATTATTATGATTTTGATGATTTATTACTAAATGCTAAGGATTTTTTCACAAATGATTATAAAAATGAGCCTTTTTATGAAGTTTTAGTAGATGAATATCAAGATACAAATAATCTTCAAAGTGCGATTTTAGACGCAATCCCTAAAAAATCTCTTTTTTGTGTAGGAGATTATGACCAAAGCATTTATGCTTTTAATGGGGCAAATATAGAAATAATTGGAAGTTTTAAAGACAGATATAAAAATGCTAAAATTTATTCACTCAATAAAAACTATAGAAGCGTTAGCAATATTTTAGAATTTGCAAATAGGGTTATTACAAAAAACGAAAGACTATATCCAAAAGAGCTAATCGTAACTAGAAAAGAAGCTACAAAACCTATTAAATTACATAGTTTTAATCTAGCAAACGAACAATATGAATTCATTGCCAATGATATTTTAAGCAAACTTGAAGCAAACAATAGAGCTGATATTGCAGTGATTTATCGCAATAATTCAAGTGGTGATTTAATGGAAAGAAGCCTAAAGCAAAAGGGTATTAAAATAGCTAGAAAAGGTGGCAGTAGTTTTTATGAATTAAAAGAAATAAATACTCTTATAAATCTAGCTAATTTAACTAATAAAAATAGTGATATTTTAAGCTTTTTAGGGATTTTATTAGAGAGTAAAGGTGTTGGAAATGCTAAGGTAAATATTATTTATAAAGCATTTTTAGAATTAGGAAATGGCTCTTTATTAGAAGGTATTTTAAGACCTATTAAAAAAGATAATTACGATTTTTTAGCTAAAAGCGATGAAGCTTTTGGTCTGTTTGCAAGCACTCAAAATCAAGCTAAGCAAAGTGAGTTTAGCTTTTTAGCAACCGAGTTTAAAAATAATCCTGTTTTATTGTTAAAAGAATTAAAATTTGATAATGTAACCTTTCTTGAAGAACTTTATAAATTCTTAAAAGAAAATGAAAATATTGATAATCCTAGCATTTTATTAAACAATGCTTATTCATCTAAGATTTTTAGCTTGATTATCAATAATCTTGCAGCTAAGCGTTCTTTTAAAGGTGCAAAAATAGTTAATGAGATAAAAGAGCAAAAGCTAGAAAATATTAAAAATAATTGTAAATATATTTTAGACGATGCGAAAAACTATAATACTTTTAAAGAATTTTATGAAAAAACTATTTTAAATATTGATTATGAAAATACTAAAGGGGTTCAGCTTTTAACCGTTCATGCTAGTAAAGGTTTAGAATTTGAAATTGTTTATTTGATTGACTTAGCACAAGGTAGATTTCCAAATCTAAAGCTTAGCAAAAGTGCTGGGGGTATTGATGAAGAGCGAAGATTATTTTATGTAGCACTTACAAGAGCAAAAGATGAGCTTATTATGAGCTGGGCTAAAAGGCAAAAAGAAGATGATAAAACAGATGCAATACGCTCAATTTTTATTGATGAAGGTAAGAAAAATTAAAAGAATTTAAATCTTATTTTAAATTCTTTATTTTTTTAGCATAATTTTTAATTCTTATAGAATTAAGTATCACACAAATTGAGCTAAGCGACATAAAAATGCTAGCAATTAATGGATTTATAAGCCCCATAAAAGCTAATGGAATGCTAATTATATTGTATAAAAAGCTTAATGCTAGGTTTGTTTTTATTAGTCTATAAGTTCTTTTTGCTAATAAATGAGAGTTTTTAATGCCTATTAATTTATTATCAAGCATAATTATATCACATGAATTAAGGGCTAAATTAGTAGCGTTTTTAAAGCTAATTGATACTAATGCTAATTTTAAAGCTAGTGCGTCATTTATGCCATCACCTACCATTAAGACTTTATTATTTTTACTAAGGTTTTGAATTATTTTAAGCTTATCTTCGGGCAAGCATTCACTATATAAATCATCAATTTGTAGTTCTTTTGCTATTTTTTCACAAGGCTTTTGCTTATCCCCTGATAGCATTATTACTTTTATATTTTGCTTTTTAAAATAATTTATTAGTTCTAAAGCATCATCATTTAATTGATTAGAAAATACAAAATGCTCTAAAATCTCATCATTTTTAGCAAAAAACATTTCAGTTTCGTTTTTAGAATTTGCATTAATATTATGATTATTTAATAATTTTGCAGAGCCTAGATAGTATTTATCATTTTCAAATTCTGCAATCACTCCTAAGCCGCTTAATTGTGTGAGCTTCAAGTCTTTTAAACTAGGTTTAGTATCTTTTATATATTCATTTAACGAACTTGCTATGAAGTGATTATTTTTATCTAAAATTGCCTTTAAAATGCTTTTTTCATAATTATTTAGATTTATTTGGCTTAATAATTCTAATTTCGATTTTGTTAAAACCCCAGTTTTATCAAATACAGCTATGTCAATTTTACTAAGATTTTCAATATAATTTGAGTTTTTAAATAATACTTTAAGCTTTAAAGCTTCGTGTAAGCACAAAAGATTTCCAACAGGAGCACTAAGTGCAAGAGCACAAGGACAAGCAATAATTAATAAACTAACGCTTCTAATAATTGCTTCTTGAATATCGCTCATATTATATAAAAAGCACAAAAACGCAATGCTAAAAATCGCATAACAAAAATAAACACCAATTTTATCAGTTAGTTTTTCTAGGTTTGATTTTTTGGTTTTATTTAGTAATTTTGCAAGTTTATTAATATAGCTATCTTGAAAAGTGCAATTTGCTATGTAATCAAAACTAGCACATTCAACCACGCTAGCACTTTTTATAAAATCTCCTTGCTTAATATCAACTAATTCACTCTCGCCTGTAATAGCACTTAGATTTAATCTAGCTTGTAAGCTTTTGCAAGTGCCATCTATTAAGATTTTATCCCCTAAAAACACTCTAATTACATCATCTTTTTTTATTTTAGTAACGCTTATTTTTTCTATTTTGTCATTTTTAACAATATTTACACTAGCGTTTAATAAATCACTTAAAAAATCAATATTTTCTAAAGCTTGTTTATATGATAATTGTTCTAAAAATCTACCTATAAAAACAAAACAAATTATCATAGCTACGCTATCAAAATACACATAAGAAAGTCTTGCAAACATAGCATAAATACTATAAATATAAACCAAACTAGCCCCAAAAGTAACTAGACAATCCATATTTAAAATCTTATTTTTTAAAGCAGAAATTGCGCTCTTAAACATAGATGAAGCACTATAAAAAAGCACAGGAGTACATAAAACAAATTCAGCAAAATTAATAATATCTTGAACGCTTTGCTCCATACTAGAAAAATACCCAGCATATCTTGCGATACTAAGCCACATAATATTCATAACACAAGCAATTGCTACAATTAGTTTTGAATAAAACTCAATATGAGTTCTTTTAGCTTTCATTGTTATATTTGGATTGTAAGCTAGTGGGATATAGCCTAGAGATATTATTATATTTAATATATCTTTTGCTTTAGTTTTATTAGGATTATATTCTATACTTGCTCTTTTTGTTTGATAATTTATATTAATTTCTAATACGCCTTCATTTTTAAGCAGCATTTTTTCAATAAGCCATACACAAGCTGCACAATGTAAATTATCTATTAAAATTAAAATTTTTTCATAATTATTTTCTTTTTCTATGAAAAAAGAGTTCTCATCATAAGAAATTTGCTCATTAATTTTAGATAAATTTGAAGCATTTTTGTAAAAATCTTCTAAATTATTTTCATTTATGAGATTAAAAACATTTTTACAACCATTACAGCAAAATGCGTTATTGCCTTGAAAAATCATACTATTTTTATCAAAATCTATTTTACAATGAGAGCACTTCAAGATAATTTCCTTTAATTTTATTGACAATTTTATTTTTAATTTATAAAATAATTTTTAATACTTCGTTTTTTACAAATAAGGAAATCAATGGATAAAGATATACAAACAGAACAAAAGCAAGATAAAAAAAATCAAAAAAAGCATATTCCAGTAGATGGATATAAAATAGAAGAATTAAAACTACTAACTCTTGAAAAACTAATAGAAATCGCAAACGAAGCTGGTGTTGAAAATCCGATGGAATTTAGAAGACAAGAGCTAATGTTTGAAATATTAAAAGCTCAAACAAAAAAAGGTGGTTTTATACTCTTTACAGGTATTTTAGAGATTAACCAAGAAGGTTACGGCTTTTTAAGAGCTATGGATGCGAATTTAAGCGATAGTGCAAACGATGCTTATGTTAGTAATTCACAGATTAAAAAATTTGCTTTAAGAGTGGGTGATATCGTAACAGGTCAAGTAAGAGAGCCAAGAGAACAAGAAAAATATTATGCACTTTTGAAAATTGAAGCGATTAATTATTTACCTTTAGCAGAAGCTAAAAAAAGAGCTTTATTTGATAACTTAACTCCAATTTTTCCAACAGAAAAATTACAACTTGAATACGACCCTTTAAAGCTAACGGGTAGGGTGCTTGATTTATTCACACCTATTGGAAAAGGTCAGCGTGGATTAATAGTAGCACCACCTAGAACAGGAAAAACTGAATTAATGAAAGAATTAGCAACTGCAATTGCTAAAAATCATCCTGAAAGCCAACTAATAGTGCTTTTGATTGATGAGCGACCTGAAGAAGTAACTGATATGCAAAGATGTGTAAAAGGTGAAGTTTTTAGCTCTACATTTGATCAACCTGCATTAAATCATGTGCGTGTGGCTGAACTTGTGATTGAAAAAGCTAAGCGTTTAGTAGAAATGGGTAAAGATGTAATAATCTTACTTGATAGTATCACAAGACTTGCTCGTGCTTATAATACTGCAACTCCTAGTAGTGGTAAGGTTTTAAGTGGTGGTGTTGATGCAAATGCACTTCATAAGCCAAAAAGATTTTTTGGAGCTGCTAGAAATATTGAGCATGGTGGAAGCTTAACAATCGTTGCAACTGCTTTAATTGACACTGGTTCAAGAATGGATGATGTGATTTTTGAAGAGTTTAAAGGAACAGGAAATAGCGAAATCGTTCTTGATAGAAATATTTCAGATAGAAGAATATATCCAGCAATAAATATTACAAAAAGTGGAACGAGAAAAGAAGAATTATTACAAGGGCCAATTAATTTACCTAAGATTTGGGCAATTCGTTCAGCTATGAATTCTATGGAAGATGTAGAAGCGCTTAAATTTTTATATGCAAAAATGCTAAAAACTCAAAATAATGAAGAATTATTGTCAGGATTAAATGAATAATATGCAAAATTTATCACTTAAATATCGTCCAAAAAATTACGATGATTTAGTAGGACAAAGTGCTGTTAGTAAGAGTTTAAAATATGCACTAGATAGTAAAAACATAGCTAATGCCTATCTTTTTTCTGGTCTTCGCGGGAGTGGAAAGACTAGCTCTGCTAGGATATTAGCAAAAGCACTAAATTGTGAGCGTGGGATTAGCTCAAAACCTTGTGGAATGTGTGCTAGTTGCGTTAGTAATGATGGAATAGATATTTATGAGCTTGATGCGGCTAGTAATCGTGGTATTGATAGTATTCAAGATTTAATAGAAAATACAAAATATGCACCACTTCATTCAAGATTTAAGATTTTTATAATTGATGAAGTGCATATGCTTACTCGTGAAGCTTTTAATGCGCTTTTAAAAACACTTGAAGAACCACCTAGTCATGTTAAATTTATTTTAGCAACAACTGATGTGCATAAATTACCAGCTACTATTTTAAGTAGGGTTTTACATTTTAGATTTAAAAAAATTCCTTTACAAGATATTGTAAGTAGAATGGAATTTATATTAGCAAATGAGCAAATTCCTTATGAAAAAGAAGCTTTAACGCTTATTGCTAGAAGCGGTGGCGGGTCTTTAAGAGATAGTCTTACTTTATTAGAGCAAGGCATAATTTATTCTCAAAGAAAACTTAATAAAGAAAGCATAGCTTTAATGCTAGGTTTAATAGAGCCAAATATTATAAAGCAATTTTTTGCTGATGTTTTAAGCTCAAATGATAATGGTATTTTTAGATTTTTAGAACTTGCTAAATCTTATGAAGCAAGTGTAGTAATTGATGAGATGAGTTCTTTTTTAAAAGATAGTTTTGCTAATAAAAATCCAAATTTTTCTTTAATTTTATACGATAGATTTTTTCATATTTTAGCAAAGGCTAAAAATATGACAAAGATTAGCGATGATGATGAATTTATTTTATACATTTTAGCATTTATGCTAAAAGACGCTACAAAATTAAAAAGTATAGATGAAGATTTAAAAGTAGAAAATACAAATAAAAACGAGCAAGATTACTTAAATTTTGTAACTATGATTGCTAAAAGAGATTATAAATTAGGAGAAATATTTAAAGAATGTGCTTCTTTTGTAAGTTTTGATGGTAGTGAGTTTTGTATTAAAATCAACCCTAAAAATGAAGAAGATAAGCAGTATTTTAAACAATATTACACAAGCGTTGTAAAGAATGTATTTGCTAGTATCTTTAATGATGCAAAATTAGTTTTAATTAGCGATTTAACGAAACAAAATGTAAAAAATGAAGCAATAAAAGAAGAAAATAATTATCCTAAAATAAATAATACTAATTTTGAAAATAATTCAAGCAAGAATTTAAAACAGGAATTTCAAAATAATTACAATACTTATGAAGAAGAGATTAAATATCCTGAGTATCAAAGCGATGATTTTTTAGATTCTAATATGGCTTTTGAAGATGAAGATAATATTTATGAAATACCAGATGATATTTTAGAGCAATACGAACCTGAACTTCAAAATATTTTATTTGAATCATTAGTAAAAATTAAAATAGAAAATGATACTTTAGAATTACATGTAATGCCGCCTTATAATGAGAAAGAAAAGGCTATTTTAAGAGATAATATTAAAAATGTTTTAGCTAAATGTAGTGCATTTTTTAAAACTAAAAATGCAAAAATAATCAATGCAGAGCTAGATAAAAAAAAACTTCATTAGAAACTAAACCTAATGAGTTTAATAAAGAGCAAGATTTTAATACATCTAGGCATTTAGGTGAATTAGAATTATCTAAATTTGTAATAGAGCCAGACATACAAGAAGAAACTAGTATTAATTTAGAAATAAAAGCTAATGAATTTAATAGAGAACAAGATTTTAATATATCTAGGCATTTAGGCGAATTAGAATTATCTAAATTTGTAATAGAGCCTGAAAATATTGAAGAAAAAAATATAAATTTAGAAATAGAGCATTTAAAATTAAGTAAAGAACAATTAGAAATTAAGAAAAAATTAGATTTAATTACAAATGCTTTAGGACCTTTAAGTGAAAATAGACCTTGAAAAATAATGTTAATTTGATATAATCACAACTTTACTTTTCTTGGGGCTGACTAGGTTTCGACAGGATTAGTAAGGGATTAGCTGCATGCCGTGTTGCTACGTTAAACGCTAAATTAAAATTAAACGCAAACAAAAAAGAATTAGCTCCTGCTTACGCTTACGCTGCGTAAGTTCAGTTGAGCCCTGCGATGCTTAAAGCTTGTAATAGCATTAGCGGGTCATCATTCAAGCTAGTTTAAAGTTTTGGCTAGACTTTAAATAAAATAAAAGCCTTAGTTTTTGCTAAAGTCGTAAGCTGCACTTGGCAAAAATGAATTTAAGCAGCCTACTAAGCATGTAGACGCTGGTTTTGAGCTAGTTTTGGACTGGAGTTCAAATCTCCACAGCTCCACCATTCTTATTTTTTATCATCTTTTTTTGTTAAAATCAAACAAGTACTTTAAATAATTTAACTTTTTTTAATGTTAAAGCTTTAAAAGAATATAAATAGTTTTAGATATCAAATGATTATTGGGTTTGAATGTAAATTATAAAAATATAAAGTATTAAAATGGTTTAATAATGTTTAGTTTAACAAATATTATTACCTATAAAATCCTAAGTATTTTTTATATAAGTGATATATTTTACAAGAAAAATAAAATATTTTAATTTTGTAATTTGCCACTTGCAAAGTTCTAAGAGCTTCTTTAAAAATTTCATCAGCTAAAACAGCGTCTTGGTATTTTTTACTTTTTTTAGCTTGAAGACATAAAAAATCATGAATTACTACTGCTGATAAGTATTCTGGAGAATTTGGTGGAAAGAAACTCCAAAATATTCTAGGTATATTTGCTCCATTTGTAACAAATCCCTTTGGTATTATGATGGTTTGATTTTTGCTTTCATATTTATATTCAAAAGCTAATTCAAATTTATTTTTATCTATTGGTTTTACTACAACTCTTGTCATTTTACTCTAAAGACTGCAAAAATATATCTTTTGCATGAATATATGTTGTATCAAAGACTTTTATATTTTTAAAATCATTTTCGTTAATTAATAGTGCAATTTCAGTGCAAGCTAATAAAATTCCTTCAACATTATGTTTATTTATAATATTTATGAAAGTTTCTTTACTATTTTGTTTGATAACATTAAAGCAAAGTTCATTGAAAATAATATCATTAATAGTATTTATATCACTATTATTTGGGGTAATTACATTTATTCCTTTTAACTCTTTTTTATAAAAGTCTTCTTGCATAGTGTATTTAGTGCCTAGTAATAAAATATTTTTTATATTATTATGATTTAATTCTTTAAGGCTTGAATGGGCTATATGAATAAATCTAGCTTTTAAATCTTTTTGCAAATCATTTGCAATTTTATGCATAGTATTTGTACAAAGTGCAATTATGTTTGCTCCAGCCTTTTCTAATCTTTTTGCTTCCTTATTTAATAATTCTCCTGCTTTTTGCCATTCGTTATTGTGTTGAAGTTCTTCAATCTCATCAAAATCTACGCTTGATATTAAAATCTTTGCACGAGATAAAGAATTGTAATGAGCTTGGCTAAATTCATTTATTAATTTATAATAAGTTATTGTGCTAGCATAGCTCATCCCACCGATTAGGCCTATCATATTAACCTCTTATTGCGGCATTGATTAAGTCTATAAAACCATCTACATTAAGACTAGCTCCACCTACCAAAACCCCATCACAAAGTCTTTTAATATCAGCGATATTACTAGAATTTACACTACCACCATATAAAATACTTTGCTTAGTTTTTGAGCGTAAAAAGCTCATAATATTTTCAATATCTTCTAATTTTGCAGCACTTTTACCAATACTATAAATTGGCTCATAAGCTAATATTAGTTTATCATATTGCAAATCTATTTTATTTAGTTGTTTATTTAAAAAATCTATGCTTTTATTTTGTTCGTAAGTAGAGTAATCTTCTCCTATGCAATAAATAATTTTTAAATCATTTTCAGCGCAAAATTCAAATTTTTTTGCTAGAAATTCATCTGTTTCGCCTAAATTTCTTCTTTCACAATGTCCTAAAATAATTGTTTTAATTCCAAATTCTAGCAAATGATCTAGTCCAATTTCTCCAGTAAAAGCTCCACTATGAGTTGGATATATATTTTGGGCAGCTTGAATGAAACTAAATTCACTATCAATAAATGAAGTTGCACTTGGAGCTACAATTACTTCAAGATTAGTAAAATCACTAAATCTTAAATAAGCATTAAGTTTTTTAGCGTATTCAGCAAAACCTTTTCTAGTATGATTACATTTAAAATTTGCGGCAATTATCATTAATATTCTTCCTTTAATATAAGTGGTTTTATAGCAGGTAATTCCTTACCTTCAATTAGTTCTAAACTAGCACCACCGCCAGTAGAGATAAAACTAAAATCATCAGCATCTCCTGCACGATTAATAACATCAGCAGTGTCTCCACCACCAGCAACGCTAGTAGCATAAGAATCGCTTATATAATGGCTCATTTTAAAGCTACCTTTTGAGAATTTATCAAACTCAAATACCCCCATAGGTCCATTCCACCATATAGTTTGAGCGTCACTTAAAATTTCTTTAAATAAAATTGAGCTAGCAGGTCCAATATCAAGCCCCATCCAACCATTTGGTATTTCTTGAACGCTTACTTTTTTTACTACACTATCATTTGAAAAGCTTTGTGCAGCAAGAACATCAACAGGTAAATATAATTTAACGCCTAGTTCTTTTGCAGTTTGCATAATTTGTTTAGCATCTTCAATTAGCTCTTCTTCTACAATTGAATTTCCTATATTTAATCCGTTTGCTTTAAGGAAAGTAAAAGCCATTCCGCCACCAATTATTATCTTATCAACTTTAGGAAGTAGATTGTGTAAAGCTTGTAATTTTCCACTAACTTTACTACCACCAACAACAGCAACAAAAGGTCTAGCAGGAGATTTTAATAAATCTTGTGCGAAATTAAATTCTTTTTGCAATAAAAACCCAGCGCAAATTTCTTTTGCAAATCTAGTAATTGCTTCTACACTTGAATGTGCTCTATGACAAACTCCAAAAGCATCATTACAATACACATCACACATTGAAGCTAAACTCTTAGCCAAATCTTCATCGTTTTTTGTTTCACCTTTTATAAATCTTAAATTCTCTAGTAGTAAAATTTCACCTTTTTTTAAGTTTTTAGCTTTGTTTTGAGCGTCTTCTCCGATTATATCGTTTGCCATTATAACTTCAGTTCCAAGAAGTTTTGATAATCTTTTTGCAACTGGCTTTAAAGAATATTTATCACTTATTTCTTTTGGTCTACCCAAATGACTCGCAAGAATCACTCTAGCATCATTATCAAGGCAATATTTAATAGTTGGAATTGCAGATTTTATTCTTCTATCATCACTAATGTTTCCAAATTCATCTTGTGGGACATTAAAATCACATCTAATAAAAACACATTTATTTACTAAATCTACATCTTTTATGGAAATTAAAGGCATATTATTTCTCCTTGCTAATATATTGAGCTAATCTATTTAATTGATATGAATATCCGTATTCATTATCATACCAAGCTAGAACTTTTACAAAATCTTCATCAATTATTTGAGTTAAATCAGGGACAAATATACATCCATAAGTGCTAGTACAAAAATCACTTGAAACGCAGCAATCGTAATCAATTGCTAGAATTTCATTCATTGTTTTACTTGCTTTTATAAAAGTTTCATTTATTTCATCTTTTGTAGTTTTTTTATCTAACAATAAAGTTAAATCAAGCATTGATACATTTGCTAAGCTAGTTCTAACACTTTGACCATCAACTTTACCTAAAAGGTTAGGTATAACTTTACCTATTGATTTTGCTGCACCTGTGCTTGATGGGACTAGATTTAGTGCTGCTGCGCGACCCCTTCTAATGTCTTTAGGGCATTTTGTATCACATAGTTCTTGAGTTGCTGTATATGCGTGAATTGTATTCATTAAAGCTTTTTTAATACCGAAATTTTCATCTAAAACTTTTGCCATTGGTGCAAGGCAGTTTGTTGTGCAACTTGCATTTGAAATAATAGCTTCGCCGTTATATTTAGTGTGATTTACATCCATTACAAACATAGGTGTATTATCTTTTGGTGGTGCTGACATAATTACTTGTTTAATACCATTGTCTAAATATGCTTTAGTTTTTTCTTGTGTTAAAAATGCTCCCGTGCATTCAAAAACTAAACTAGCTCCATATTTAGCAAAATCAATATTTTCAATTTCTCTACTTCTAATTATTTGAATTCTTTTATTTCCTACTATTAAAATATCTTCTCCATCATTGTCAATTTCTTGATTGAAATTCCCATGAACACTATCGTATTTTAGAAGGTATTTAATACTTTTCATATCCCACGAGCAATTTATTGCTACTAAATTCATTTTGTTTTCATTAAGAATTATTCTACTAAGACATCTACCAATCCTACCAAATCCATTAATCGCTACATTTACTCCCATTTTTAACCCTTTATTTAAAAAATTTGAGATAATACTAATAAAAAAAGGTTAAGAGATTTTGAAAATAGCAATTTTTGGTGGTAGTTTTGACCCAGTTCATTTAGGTCATGAAAAAGTAGTAAAAGCAGCTTTAGATACATTAGATATTGATAAATTAATAATATTGCCAACATATATTAGTTTATTTAAAAATAATTTTAATGCTAGTCCAGAACTTAGATTAAAATGGCTAAAGAGCGTGTTTGTTGAAAGTGATAAATTATTAATAAGTGATTATGAAATATCTCAAAATGAGCCAGTTCCTAGTTTTAAGAGTGTTATGTATTTTAAAAATTTACTAAATTCTAGCTTAATTTATTTTATAATAGGGGCTGATCATTTAAAAACTTTACATAAATGGCATAATTTTGATGAATTATCTAAAAATGTCGTTTTTGTTATAGCTAGTAGGGATAATATTTTTATACCAGATAATTATTTAAGACTTGAAATAAATGAAGATATTTCTTCAAGTTTTATAAGAAATAATTTGATTTTGGAAAAAGTAAATCCTAAAATTAAAGATGAAGTAAAAGAATTTTATAAAGGAAAGTAATGAATAGAAATGAAGATATTATTAAGCTTTTAGATGAAAAAAAAGCAGAGAATGTTGAGTTGATTAATATTAAAGGAAGTGAATATTTTGTAGATGAAGTAATTATTGCAACTATGATTTCTACTAAACAATCTTTTGCAATAATTGAAGATATTAAAGAATTGTTAAAAAAACATAATAGTAAAGTTTATTATGAAGAATGCACTGATGATTGGAGTGTTCTTGATTTAGGAGATTGTTTAATTCATTTAATGAGCCCTGCTTATAGAGATAGATATCAGATTGAAAAATTCTTACTTGAGTTTAAGCGTTAAAAATTTTTTTGTAGTATCGCGTTTATCAATTAAGGAGAAATCATTATGGCTAAAAGAATTTTAATTAAGTTTTCAGGTGAAGCTTTGGCTGGAAAGCAAGGCTTTGGAATAGATACTCATATTTTAAAGTTTATTGCAGGACAAATTAAACAATTAGTAGATGCTGGAACTCAAGTAGGAATTGTTATCGGTGGCGGTAATATTATTCGTGGAGTTAGTGCTGCTAAAGATGGGATAATTAAGCGTGTTAGTGGCGATCATATGGGAATGTTATCTACCGTGATAAACTCAATTGCTATGCAAGAAGCGTTAGAAGGTTGTGGAATTAGTGTAAGAGTTCAGAGTGCTATTCAAATGGAAGCTTTTTGCGAAACTTATATTATGAGAAGAGCGCAAAGACATTTAGAAAAAGGTAGAGTTGTAATTTTTGCAGCAGGAACAGGTAATCCATTTTTTACTACTGATACTGCAGCAGTTTTAAGAGCTATTGAAATTAATGCTGAAATGATTATTAAAGCAACAAAAGTTAATGGTGTATATGATAAAGACCCTATGAAATTTGAAGATGCAAAAAGATATAATGAATTAAGTTACGAACTTGCTATGGGCGATGATATTAAGGTAATGGACGATACAGCAATAGCACTTGCTAAGGATAATAAATTACCAATAGTAGTTTGCAATATGTTTGAAGAAGGCAATATTTTAAAAATTATTAAAGATGATTTTAGCAATTGCTCAATCGTAAAAAATTAATTAAAAGGAATAAAATGAGAACTG
Organism: Campylobacter sp. RM12642; assembly: GCF_020137635.1. Classification (NCBI taxonomy): domain Bacteria; kingdom Pseudomonadati; phylum Campylobacterota; class Epsilonproteobacteria; order Campylobacterales; family Campylobacteraceae; genus Campylobacter; species Campylobacter sp. RM12642. The sequence goes on along the minus strand of NZ_JACGAT010000007.1, from coordinate 63,766 downwards.
AACAAGTAGCAGCAAAAGCATTAGAAAAAGTAGGAAATGATAGGTATATTCTATCTTTAATAGTAGCTAAAAGAGCTAGAGAATTAAGTGATGGTGCTGAACCTTTAGTAAAAGTTGAAAAAGGAAAAATGAAATTTACTGATATAGCAATGTTAGAAGTTGCTGAAGAAAAAATTATATTTGATGGTGTAATAAACGAATAAAAAAATGAAAAATATTCTAAGTTTTGAAACATTATTAGAAGACATTAAGCATTGTAATGATTTAAATAAAGCACGGGAATTATTGTATTCACTTTTTTCAAGCACTCCTATGCTTGAAAAAGCTTTAGATTTTTGTATAAAATCACATGAAGGACAATTTAGAAAAAGTGGAGAACCTTATTCTATTCATCCTATTTTAGTTGCGTGTTTTGTAGCTTTCTTTTCAAAAGATGAAAGTATGATTTTAGCAGCACTTTTGCACGATGTTGTAGAAGATACCGAATGCACTCAGGAAGAACTTGTAAAAATGTTCGGACATTCTGTGGGTATTTTAGTTGAAGGTATGACTAAAATAGTTGAGATTAGGGGAGATAATTTAGCTAGTTCAGAATCAAACGAAAAACTTAGAAAATCAGCAATGACTTTTAGAAATATGCTAATGGTTAGCATTGAAGATAGTAGGGTATTGCTTGTTAAATTATGTGATAGATTGCATAATATGCTAACTCTTGATGCGTTAAGAGAAGCAAAACAAAAAAGAATAGCTGAAGAAACTCTAATGGTATATGCACCAATTGCACATAGGCTAGGAATTTCTAGTATTAAAAATTACTTAGAAGATTTAAGTTTTAAATATTTAATGCCAGTAGAATTTAAAGAAATAGCAGATTATTTAAAGGCAAATAATGTGCAATTACAATTAACATTAAATGATTTTATTGAAAAAATAATTAATTTAATGCGTGATAACGGATATATTGAAGATGTAGATTTTAAAATAGAAAAAAGAATAAAACATGTATATTCTATTTTTTTAAAAATGCAAAGAAAAGGCGTTAGTATTGAAGAAGTGCTTGATTTATTGGGTATTAGAATTTTAGTAAAAGATGTTAAAGATTGTTATATAGTTTTAGGGCTTTTACATGTGCATTTTAATCCACTTGCTTCAAGATTTAAAGACTATATTGCCTTACCTAAGCAAAATGGTTACCAAACAATCCATACTACTTTATTTGACGCGCAATCAATAATAGAAGCACAAATTAGAACATATAAAATGCACGAAACTGCAGAACTTGGAATTGCAGCACATTGGAAATATAAAAATGATAAAGAAGACTATAAAGCTGATTGGGTAAATGATATAGCAACCAATAGTTCTTTAGAAGAAAAAGACAATGATTTGGCATTTTATGAATACGCAAAAGATAGTTTATATGTTGAAGATATTGCGGTTTATTCTCCAAAAGGAGAGATTTTTACATTACCTAGAGGTTCTACTGCTCTTGATTTTGCTTTTGAAGTTCATTCACAAATTGGTCTTAAAGCAAGTCACGCTTATATAAACAGAGTAAAATCTCCATTGCTTACAAGTCTTAAAAATGGGGATATTGTAAGAATTGAGATAGATGATAACGCAAAACCAAGATGTTCTTGGCTTGATAGTGTGGTTACTGCTAGAGCTAAAGCTATGATTAAATCACATTGCAAGCAAAGAATTTCAAGTATAGACCAAAAAGCTGGGTTAAGAATTTTGCAAACTATTTTTAGTGCTGATGAAGACAAAATAAATACTTGGATTGCAAATGAAAAATTATCAAAAAATGTTAAAAAATGCACTACAGATAATATTACTTTAAGTAAGGTTATAGATAGTCTTAAAAAATATTCAAAAAGAATTTGGCTAGTTAAAAATTATGATTTAAAAAAACAAAGAATAGAAAATCTTGTTGTATATTCAAACTACAAAATAAATAATGTGGATTTTGATTATTGTTGTAACCCAAAAAGAGGTGATGATATAGTTGCTTTTAAACATAATCATTCTGTTACAATTCATAATAAATTATGTGAAAGAGCAAGTAAATTAATGGAAGATTCTAAAGAAGAAATGGTGCTAATTAAATGGTCTAAGCATGCTCCTAAAAATTATAAAATGATTTTTTCTTTAGAGAATAAAAAAGGCACATTATTAGCATTATTAACAGAATTACTAAAACTACAAATCAATGTTAATAGTATTAATATTACAAAAAATGCTGATAGTTTATTGGAGTATTTTGAAATAGTTTTTGAAGTACCTGATAATCAAAATATAGAAATAGCAAAAGAAAAAATCAAAACAAAATGTAAAATCTATGAGTTTATATCATTAAAAGACGCTTATAGTGAATAAAGGATAAAGATGAATTTGAATGAAATTTATAATGATTTAGAACGCGGTGTATCAGAATTTATTGATTTAGAAAAAATTAAGAATTTGATTAAAAATTACTATGAAAAGGGCGAAGTATTTTATGTAAAAGCTGGGTTTGACCCAACTGCACCTGATTTACATTTAGGTCATAGTGTTATTTTAAACAAAATGAGATTTTTACAAAATCATGGTGCTATAGTTCAATTCCTAATAGGAGATTTCACTGCTCAAATAGGTGATCCAACAGGCAAAAGTGCTACTAGAAAACAATTAAGCAAGGAAGAAGTTTTAAAAAATGCAAAAACTTATGAAGAGCAAGTTTTTAAAATTTTAGATAAAGAAAAAACTGAATTAAAATTTAATTCAACTTGGCTTAATGCTTTAGGAGCAGTTGGTATAGTTGAACTTACATCAACTTTTAGTGTAGCTAGAATGCTTGAGCGAGATGATTTTACAAAAAGATTTAAAGAACAAAGCCCTATATCAATTAGCGAATTTTTATATCCACTTTTACAAGGTTATGATAGCGTTGCATTAAAATGTGATATTGAAATGGGTGGAACTGACCAAAAATTTAATTTATTAATGGGTAGAACATTACAAAGAACCTATAATACAGGTAAAGAACAAGGTATTATAATGTTACCGCTTTTAGTAGGTCTTGATGGTGTTAATAAAATGAGTAAGAGTTTGGGTAATTATATCGGAGTTAGTGAAGAACCAAATTCTATGTATGCAAAATTACTTAGTATAAGTGATGAATTAATGAAAGAATATTACAATCTTTTAAGCTTTAAGACAACAAAAGAAATTAATGATATTTTTGACAATATTAAAAACAATACTCTACATCCAAAGGTTGCTAAAGAAAATTTGGCTTTAGAAATAGTTGAGAGATTTTGGGGTAAAGATTTAGCAATTAATGCGAAAAATGAGTTTGATAATATTCATAGTAAAAATGAAATTCCAAGTGATATTGCGGAGTTTAATTTTAATGAAGAACAATGGATTATAAAACTAATGCAAGATACTAATTTGGCAAGTTCAGGCAGTGAAGCAAGAAGAGCTATAAAAGCTAATTCTGTAAGTGTTAATGGAGAAAAAATTAGCGATGAACAACTAAAATTAAGCAATGGTGAATTTATAATTCAAGTTGGAAAAAGAAAATTTGCAAAAGTAATAATAAAAGGATAATAATGAGCTTACCAGAATTAAAAATAAGAAATTTTACATTAAAAGTGCCGGTATTTCAAGGAGGTATGGGACTTGGAATAAGTTGGGATAAATTAGCTGGTAATGTTAGTTTAAATGGAGCTTTAGGTATTATTAGTTCGGTTGGAACTGGGTTTTATGAAAATAGAGCACATATTAACAAAGAGCTAAATGGCAAACCTTATGGAAGTGAGAATTTTTATTCTACAAAAGGACTTAATGCTGTAATTACTAATGCTAGAAAAATCTGCAATGACTCACCATTAGGCTGTAATATAATGCACGCGTCAAACGAATATGAAAGAATAGTAAAAGACGCTTGCAATGTTGGTTTTAATGCAATTATTAGTGGTGCAGGATTACCTACAAATTTGCCAGAATTTACTAAAGACTTTCCTGATGTTGCATTAATTCCTATTGTATCATCAGCAAAAGCTCTTAAAATAATTTGTAAAAGATGGACTCAAAGATACGATAGATTGCCTGATGCAGTTGTTCTTGAAGGGCCTTTAAGTGGTGGTCATCAAGGATTTACATACGAGCAATGTATAGACCCAAATTATCAATTAGAAAAATTAATTCCTGAAGTAAGAGCTGAACTTAATGAATGGGGAGATAATATTCCTTTAATTGCAGCTGGTGGAATTTGGAATAAAAATGACATTTTAAATGCTATTAGTTTAGGTGCAAATGGGGTTCAAATGGGAACAAGATTTATAGGAACTTATGAATGTGATGCTGCACTTGAATTCAAACAAGTATTATTAGATGCTAAAAAAGAAGATATAGAATTGTTAAAAAGTCCTGTTGGCTATCCTGCTCGTGGTATTAGAACAAACCTTCAAAAAATGATAGAAGAAGGCACTGCTCCTAAAATTTCTTGTATAGCAAATTGTGTTGCACCATGTGAGCGTGGTAGGGGCGCTAAAAAGGTAGGATATTGTATTGCCGAAAGACTTTATGATGCTTATAGTGGAAAAAAGGAAAGTGGATTATTTTTTACAGGTGCTAATGGATATAGATTAAATAAGTTAATTAGTGTTAAAGAGTTGATTGAAAAATTAGTTAATGGTGAAGATGAATAAAATCTTACTATTATTACTAAGCGTTGTTTTGTTTGCTAGTAGTTTAAATGAAGAATTTGTTAATTTTGATAAGAGTTTTTTATTATCTAGCAAAACAGAACAATTAGCAATTCATCAGAGATTAAAAACTATATATATTAAAAGTATAATTTCTGATGATATTGATACCAAAAAAGAAGTTTTAAAAAGAATTATTTTAAGTTCAAAAACATTAAAACTTGACTCATCTACATATCAAAAAGAATTACAAGATTTAGGTATTAATCCTAATAAGATTTCATTTAATAACACAAATAATACTGATGCAAAAAAGACTAAAGATATAGCTAAAGAGCAAAAATCAATTAATACTCAAAATACCAAAACACAAAATACTAAAACTACAACAAATACTTTAAATTCTAAAAATATAAATAGTCAAAATAAGCCAGAAACAAAACAAGAAGAAGTAAAAAAAACTTATATAACTAAAATTAATAAGGCAAATAACACAATAGAAATATCATTAAAAGGAGATTTTGATAATAATATAAAAAGTATTATCTATAATACAAAAGAATTAAAAAATAAAATATTGGAATTTAATGCTGCTTTAGATATAGGAAAGCAAAATTTTATAGATAAAAATTATGAAGTAAGTTTGGTTCAATTTAATCCGGAAAAAGTAAGATTTGTATTAAGGTCAAAATCTGATTTGAAATTAGATTATAAGATTGATAATAATGTTTTACTCATTACTATAGATGGTAATTTGCAAGAGCAAAATAAGCAAGAAAATACTACTCAAATAAAAAAATCTTTAGTTGAAGATAAAAAAGAATTAGATAATAATACTAAAGTAAATAATAATGCAAAAAACGCTACTACTAACGATAAAAACAAACAAGAAAGTAATATAAATACGAAGCTAGATAATAATGATAATACTGCAAATAATATTGCAAATGATAAAAGCAAAAAACCTATAACAATTACAAAAGCCGTTAAAAAAGATAATGGGGTTTTATTGACTTTAAACAACTCTTTATCAAATGATGATATTAAAACTTTTAGCTATAACAACAATCAAATTTTAGAATTTGACGCAGTTTTAAATGGTGGTAGGAAAAATTATGATTTTAAAACATACTCTATTAGTGTTTTACAATTTAATCCTAAAAAGGTAAGAGTGGTTTTATACTCTAAGAATACTAAAAAAATATTTTTTAATATAAATAATAATTCTTTAGAAGTAAGCACTGATGAGATTAGTGAAAAAGTTGAAGTTGGATTTAAAAAATCAAATTTATTAATTACTTTAGACGCAGGTCATGGTGGAAAAGATGTAGGTGCAACTGCTTTTGGCAGATATGAAAAAAACATTACTCTATCAATAGTTCTAAAATTAGAAAAAGCTCTAAAAAACAAAGGGTATAAAGTATTTTTAACAAGAAAAAAAGATGTTTATATAAATCTAAGAGATAGAACTAAAATGGCAAATGATAAAAAAAGTGATTTATTTATAAGTATTCACGCAAATTCTATCGGGGATAAGACAAAATTTGATAAAATATATGGAATTGAGACATATTTTCTCTCTCCAGCTAGAAGCGAAAGAAGTAAAAACGCAGCTGCAATAGAAAATAAAAGTGATATTGAAGAGATGAATTATTTTTCTAAACAAACTTTTTTGAATTTTTTAAATAGAGAAAAAATTATTTCATCTAATAAGTTAGCTATTGATATACAAGGTGGTATTTTAAATAATATACCTAAGGGATATTTAAAGCGAGATGGTGGCGTAAAAGAAGCTCCTTTTTGGGTTTTAGTTGGTGCTTTAATGCCTGCTGTTTTGATTGAGGTTGGCTATATATCACATCCTATTGAAGGTAAAAATATCGCAGATAGTGCTTATCAGGATTATTTGGTAAATGGTATTGTAAATGGAATTGAGAGTTATTTTGTTAAAAATAAATAAGGAAGTTTTATGAAAAAGGCGAATTGGATTTTAAAAAATGATGAGATTTTTTCTTTAGATTTTGATGATTTTTATTACAACATAAAAGAACCTTTAAAAGAAAGAAATGGAATTTATATAGATAATGCTTTTAGTAACGCATTTAATAAATTAACCATTTTAGAACTTGGTTTTGGATTGGGTTTAAATTTCTTTTTAAGTGCAAAAAGAGCTATTGATTTAGGCATAAAACTCCATTATGTAGCGATTGAAAATTATTACCAAAGTATTGATGACATAAGATATTTTTGTAATAAATTTGGTATAGAGTTAAATAATAATTTTATTAATGATTATCCACCTTGCAAAGATGGAATTTATAGAATAGAATTTGATGGGGTTGTTCTTGACTTGGTATTTCAAGATGTAAATATTGCTTTAAAAGATTTAGATTTTTTAGCTGATGTTGTATATGCTGATGGTTTTTCTCCTAATAAAAATAAAGAAATGTTTTCTAAAGAGACTTTAAAATATGTCAAAAAGCTATTAAAATTAACTGGTAAATTGGTTAGTTATAGTTCAAATTCTGATTTTAAAAAATCTTTAATTGAATTAGGATTTGAAATACACGATATTAATTTGGGAATAAAAAGAGAAAGCACTCTTGCTATATTAAAACATAAAGATTTGCAAGATGATATAGAAGGATATTTTCATAAAAACTATTTAGAAGTTAATAATATAGCAATTATTGGTGGTGGTATTGCAGGCGCTACAATAGCTTATGAACTATCAAAGTTAGGTAAAACTATTAGTGTATTTGAGCAAAGCCATACTTTAGCAAACGAAGGAAGCGGAAATAAAATAGGGTTATTAACAGCATTAATTCAAAATCCATCAAGTTTGTTAGGAGAATTTAGTCAGTTTTCGTTTTGGCATAGCTCAAAATTTTATAAAAAATTAGGCTATAACCTAGAAGGGATATTAGAGCACGCATATACTGATGAATTAAGAGAAAGATTTAAACTACAAAAGGATAATCCATTAATTAAATTACATTTTGATTTTGCATATTTAAAAGATGGTGGGACATTAGAACCCTGTAAATTAGTTCCTAAAATTTTTGCAAAATCCAATACTAGGATATTTTTAAATTATAAACTAAATAGTTTTAGAGAATTTTATGATAGAGTTGAGCTTGATTTTGATAATAAGACTATGATTTTTGATGCTGTAATATTTGCTAGTGGTGCATATTCTAAAGAAATCTTTAGTAATTTACCATTATCAGTAGTAAGAGGTCAGGCAACTTGGCTAAAAAATAAAATTAAATATAAGCACCCAATTAGCTCAAAAGCTTATATAACTGGAGCAAAAGATGGGATTATTTTATTAGGTGCTACTTATGATAGAAACTTAATTGCTGAAGCAAGTAGAGAGTATGATGATATTAATATAAATAATTTTAAAGAAATTTTTAAAGCTGATTTTAGTGATTTGGTAATAGGTAATAGGGTTGGTTATAGAAGTTATTCTTCAGATAGATTTCCTATTGTTGGAGCTTATTTCAATGAAGAAAAATATAAAAATCTTTATAAATCTTTACAATTTGATAAACATAAACCGCAAGTAAATTCTCCAAGAAGTAGGATTTTTATAAATACAGCTCATGGTTCAAGGGGTTTATCTAGTGCGATAACATCTGCAAGATTAATTGCTAGTTATTTTAACAACACACCTAGCGGAATGTTTAAAAGATACGAACACGCACTTCATCCTGCTAGATTTTTAATAAGAGATTTAAAAAAAGGCTTAGTTAAAGATTAGGAATTTAAATTCCTAATTTTGCTATCAAAAACTAATAACAATTCAATATTAATTTCTTTAAAAAAGCGTAATTTTTATATTTTAGTATTAAAAATATATATTGATTTAGCACAAACTTAATTATATTTTTTATTTAAAACTAGTGCGAAAAAATACCAAATAATTATTTAAAAATGTTAAAGTTAGGGCTATTAAATTATCAGGATTTGTATTGAAAAAGATTGTATTTTTATTAATTAGTGCTTTTGTTTTTTCAAAGGAATTAAGTGATGAAAAGTTATTTAAATTAGCCGAGACAATTAGCGGAAGAAATGTTGAGTGTAACGGACATGATTATTTTGTAAATTTAAATAATTATATAGATGAGCTAAATAAAGCTTATAATGATAAAAATATTTATCAAAATCCTATAAAAGATTATGATAAATATTATGATTATTTTCAATATTGGGCTTATCAAAGCATTGGCAATAAAAGATTATTTGATGAGTTTAATAATGAAATAAATAATTTTTGTAGCAATAACAAGGAGCATTTTATAAAGCTTTCTTCTAAAAATTATCAAAAATCTTGTGAGAATTTCATTCAAAGGCTAGGAATGAGAGCTTTTGGCTCTATTAATAAATTTATTAAGCTTGATGATATTTATATTGAATTTTTAAAGATAGAAAATCCAGAAGATAGCATTGCGTATCTTAACGAAATTAGCCCAAATTATTATCAGTTAGATTTTTTATTAAAAATAGCTTTATTAGCTAAAAAAGATATGAAAATAATAGAGTTTTTAGCTAAAAATAATACAAATATTAATTCAGGTTATGAGAGTGCGATTTTTTATGCACTTGATTATTATGAAGCATTAGAATATTTATTAGAAAACAAAGCCAATGTTAATTATGTAAATGCTCTTGGTAAAAGTGCGATTTTTTATGCAGTTGAAATCAGTGATATTAAAACTATAAAATTACTTATGAAATATGGGGCTAATCTTAATTTACAACAAATTGATAGTGAAGAAGAGCTAAAAACAAATCTTCCTTATTATATTTCTTTTTGCTCTTACATTCATCCTGCAAAGACTTTAGTAATACACGCAGCATCTTTAGCGAATTTAAATACCTTAAAATTGCTTATAGAAAATAAGGCTGATTATACGATAAGCGATAATTTTGGATTAAATGCACTAGATTATGCGATGATTTATAACAATAAAGAAAATATTGAGTATTTAAAAAAATTAGGATTAAAGGAGAAAGAACAATGAAAACAGCGTTTGTAACAGGTGCTAGTAGTGGTTTTGGAAAAGCGATTGCTAAAAGACTTTTAAAGAATAATTATAAAGTAGTAGTTCTTGCAAGACGCAAGGAAAAATTATTAGAATTTGAAAATGAATTTAAAAATAATGTATATATAGCAGAAGCTGATGTAAGAGATATAAATGCTTTAAAAAATGTTGTAAATAATTTGCCTAATGATTTTAATAAAATTGATGTTTTAGTTAATTCAGCAGGATTAGCATTAGGTTTAGGAGAGTTTTATAAATTAGATTTAGCAGATATTGAAACTATGGTTGATACTAATATAAAAGGGCTTTTATATGTAACTCATTTGATTTTACCAAGAATGCTTGAAAACGGCGGACACATATTTAATTTTGGTTCAGTTGCTGCTAATAATCCTTATTTTGGTGGTAATGTATATGCAGGAACTAAAGCTTTTGTAGGTCAATTTAGTCACGCATTAAGAAATGATGTAAGAAAAAATAATATAAAAATTACTGATATTGCACCAGGATTATGTAAGACAGAATTTAGCGAAGTGCGTTTTAAAGGCGATAAAATTGCAGCTGATAAAGTTTATGAAAATACAAAATACCTTGATGCAGAAGATATTGCTGATGCAGTTATTAGTATTATTAATTTAAAAGACCATGTAAATATAAATAGAATAGAACTAATGCCTGTTACTCAAACTTGGGCAGGTTTTCACATACAAAAGGATAATGAATGAAATATTTAAAAATAGAAGGTAATGCAAAATTAAGTGGTAGCGTAGAAATTAGTGGAGCTAAAAATGCAGCTTTACCATTACTTGCTGCTGCTTTACTTATTAAAGGAAAATGCACTTTAACAAATCTTCCTTTAGTATCAGATATTAAGACTATGTTAAGATTGCTTGAGAATTTAGGAGCTACATATGAACTAAACAATCATAGCGTTACAATTGATTCAAGCAATGTATTTAATACAAAAGCACTTTATGATATTGTTCGCAAAATGCGTGCTAGCATATTGGTTTTAGGACCTTTGCTTAGCAGATTTAAAATTTGCGAAGTATCTTTACCAGGTGGCTGTGCTATAGGACAACGCCCAATTGATATGCACTTAAGTGCTTTAGAGAAAATGGGTGCTAATATTGAATTAGTTGATGGCTATGTAAAAGCTAGTGGAGAGTTGGTTGGAGCTAAAATACATTTTGATAAAATTTCTGTTGGTGCTACTGAAAATACAATTTTAGCAGCAGTTTATGCTAAAGGTGTAACTACTATAATAAATGCAGCTTGTGAGCCTGAAATCGTTAATTTATGCGAGTTTTTAGTAAAAGCAGGTGTTAATATAAAAGGTATTGGGACAAATACTATTGAAATCACAGGAGTAACCAAATTAAATACTGATTTTACTTGCGAAATTATTCCTGATAGAATTGAAGCAGGAACATATCTTTGTGCAGGTGCTATTACAAAATCAAATATAGAAGTTAAAAATATAATTCCAGAGCATTTGGGTGCATTATTATCAAAATTTGATGAAATGGGGATTAAATACGAAACTTTAAAAAATAGTATTAAAGTATATTCAAGCGATTATAAAGCAGCAAATATCAAAACTAGCGAATATCCAGGCTTTCCTACTGATATGCAAGCTCAATTTATGGCTTTATGTCTTAAGGCAAATGGAGAAAGTATTATTGATGAAAGATTATTTGAAAATCGTTTTATGCATGTAAGTGAGCTAAATCGTATGGGTGCAAATATCAAGCTAAATGGACATATTGCCAATGTTAAGACTTCTAATTTACAAGGTGCTGAAGTGATGGCAACTGATTTAAGGGCTAGTTCTGCATTAATTTTAGCTGCACTTGCTGCAAATGGGACTACTAATATTCATAGAATTTATCATTTAGAGCGTGGATATGAGAATTTGTGTGAGAAATTAAGTAAATTAGGTGCGAAATTAGTTGAATTAAAGGAAGAAGAATGACAATTAATGAAGCATTAGAAAATATAAAATCACTTAATCACATTCAAAGCACCGAAATTGTTAATTTATTTGATGCAAAAGGAAGAGTTTTAGCGAATGATTTTTATGCTAAATGCAATGCTCCTTTATTTACAAATTCTGCAATGGATGGCTATGCTTTAAAGGCTAGTGAGTTTAAAAATGGTCTTAAAGTTTTAAAGACTATTTTTGCAGGAGATATGAGTGAATGCGAGATTAAAAGTGGCGAATGTGTAAAGATTATGACAGGTGCAAGAGTGCCAAAGGGTGCTGATAGTGTTTTAATGGTTGAAAACTCTATTATTAAAGATGATTTAATGTATGCTACAAGTGATAATTTAAAAGTAGGTGAAGCTATAAGATATGAAGGCGAAGAATACAAAAAAGGCGAATTAATTATCAAAAAAGGCGTAATTACTGATGAAATTATTATGATTTTAGCTAGTAATGGAGTTTTTAATATTGAAGTTATTAAAGAAATAAAAGTTGGTATTTTTGCAAGTGGTCTTGAGATTATTGAGCCTTATTCAAATGGATTTGGTGTTTATAATTCTAATGCTTATGGAATTTATTCTGCTTTTAAGAGTTTTTCTAAACCTTATTATTTAGGGGTTTTAAAAGATGAATATGAGTTTGTTTTAAATTCTTTAAAAGGTGCTTTAGATAATTTTGATTTAGTTGTAAGTATCGGAGCTGCAAGTGTAGGTGATGCTGACTTTATCAAAAAAGCTTTAGATGAGCTAGGTTTTAAGCCTATTTTTACTAAGGTAAAAATGAAACCTGCAGGTCCTGTTAGCTTATATTTTAAAGATAATAAATATATTTTGGTTTTACCGGGTAATCCTATGAGCGCTTATATTGGGGCTTTAATTTATGCAAGAGTTTTAATTTATAAAATGCAAGGAATTGTATATGAAAAGCCAAGCTTTTTATATCCTATATCAATGGATTTAAAAATTAAAAATAATAAAGAAAATGTAGTTATTGGAAATATTATAAATGATACTTTTGTTCCGTTTAATAATGCAAAACTTAGTAGCGGACAAATTACTCCATTAAATAAATGCACTCATTACATAATTTGTCCTATTGATTGTGATATTAAGCAAAACGATAAAGTAAGAGTTTATGAACAAAGTATTTAGTTTATTTGTATTAAGTGGGGTTTTGTTTGCCAATAATTTAAGCGATGAATTATTAAAACATTGGAAAAAACAAGATGAATTTTTAGAAATAAAAAGTCTTAGTTTTAATCCTAATATTAATAATTGCAAAATTATTACATATCCAAATCTTAGCAAACAAGGATTTTTTAAAGCAAATTGCAATGATAAAGATATGCAAATATCTTTTAAATTACAAGCTCTTACTAAGGTTTATATTTTAAAAAAAGATGTCTTAAAAGATGAAGAAATAGGGCTATTTGATTTAAAAAGTGAAAAAATTGATTTTTCAAAATTACCTTATAATGCTTTAAGAACACTTGATAATAGTATTAAGTTTAAAAGCAAAGTAAGAGCAGGTAGTATTATAAAAACCTCTATGCTAATGCCAAATTATTTAATTAATAAAGATGATAGTGTAGTTGGTATTTTAGATGATGGAGATTTGAGTGTGTTTGTTGATTTAATAGCCTTGCAAAGTGGTGTAAAAGGTCAAAGAATTCGCCTTAAAAACACTCAAGGACACAATCTAACTGGCGAAATAATTAATGAAAAACAGGTCTTAATAAAATGAGATTTTTAGTAGCGATTAATGGAGCTAGTGGAGTTAATTTGGCTTTAAAATTAGCTAAGGTATTAAGCAAAGAAAATGAAGTGTATTTAATCCTTAGCAAAGGTGCTTTAAAGGTTTTAAAAGAAGAAAATAATAAAAAATTAAAAAAATACATTAAAAATACAAATATTACTCTTTTAAAAAATGATGATTTAGCTGCACCTGTATCAAGTGGAAGCTTTAAGCTTGATGCGGCGTTTTATTATGCTAGTAGTGATTTTTTAGCAAAGGCTAGTTATGGTTTTAGTGATACTTTAATTCTAAGAAGTTTTGCTGTAAATCTTAAAGAAAATAGAAAAATCATAATAGCTCCAAGAGAAATGCCATTAAATGAATTAATGCTTAAAAATATTTTAAAATTAAATAAATTAGGCTGTATAATAGCCCCTGCAATTTACGCTAAATATTCTAAGAGTTCTTTTAAAGAATTTGTAATAGGTAAATGGTGTGATTTGCTTGGAGTTGAATATAAAAAATTTAAAAGATGGAAAAGCGAATGAAAAAAGCAATTTATCCAGGCACATTTGATCCGATAACAAATGGGCATTTAGATGTAATAAAAAGGGCTTTAAAAATTTTTGATAAATTAATAATAGCAGTTGCTAAAAATGATAAAAAAAAGCCTGATTATGATTTAGAAACTAGGATTAATTTAGTAAAAAATGCAACAAATGGATTAAATGTAGAAGTAATAGGGTTTGACAATTTATTAGTAGATTTTGCAAAAGAGCAAAAAATATATACTATTGTAAGGGGTTTAAGGGCTGTGAGTGATTTTGAATATGAGTTACAAATGCACTATGCAAATGCTGAATTAAACGAAGAAATAGACACTATTTATTTAATGCCAAGCCTTAAAAATGCCTTTATTTCAAGCTCAATTGTAAGAAGCATTAAAGCTCATGGTGGAGATATTTCAAAATTAGTCCCATCTAGTATTTTAAAGGATTTAAAATGAATTATTACGCTTTTGAAGGAATTGATACTCTAGGCAAAAGCACTCAAATTAAGCTTTTACAAGAATTACCAAATTCTTATTTTAAATTCCAGCCGATTTTTGTAAAAGAACCAGGCGAAACTACTTTAGGAATAAAATTAAGAGAATTGATTTTAAATGAAGAAATGAGTAAAAAGGCTAGAATGTTTTTGTTTTTAGCTGATAGGGCTGAATTATTTTCAAAAATTGATTTTACTAAAGAATTTATTATAGCTGATAGGAGTTTGTTTTCTCATTTAGCTTATGAAGTTGATAGTGATTACAAACAATTATTGGATTTTAATTTGTTTGCAACTAATAATGTTTTACCTAATCATATAATATTTTTTAAAGGTAGTAAGGAATTATTAGAAAGTAGATTAAATAATAAAAGCCTTGATAAAATAGAGCAAAAAGGCGTAGAATATTTTTTAAAAGTTCAAGAAAATTATGAAGCGATTTTTAAGGCTTTAAATTTAAAAGTTTTTACAATAGATGCAAGTCTTAGTATAGATAAAATAAATACAATGATTAAGGAGTATATAAATGATACATGCAATTAAAGGAATGAATGATTTATTAGATGATGATGCGTTAATTTACGAAAAGATTATAAAAACTTGTGAAGAAGTAGCAAAAACTTATGGTTATAGCTATATTGAAGTGCCACATTTAGAAGTTACTCCGCTTTTTAAAAGAAGCGTAGGAGAAAGTAGTGATATAGTTGGTAAAGAAATGTATGAATTTTTAGACAAAAGCGGGGATAGTGTATGTCTTAGACCTGAAGGAACTGCCGGGGTTGTAAGAGCTTTTATTGAGCATAAGATGGATAAAGCTGGAGTTGTTAAAAGATGGTTTTATCACGGCTCAATGTTTCGCTATGAAAAACCACAAAGGGGTCGTTATAGAGAATTTCATCAATTTGGCTTAGAGTGTTTTAATATAGCTAATGTTTATGAAGACGCTAGTGTGATTATGATACTTGCTAAAATTTTTAAAAAACTTGATATTACTTATACTTTAAAAATCAATTCTTTAGGCTCGCCTGAATGCCTTCAAAACTATAGAAAAGCATTAAGAGAATATATTGCAAACATTGAAAATAGTTCTGGTTTTAAATTCTGTGCTGATTGTGCTAAAAGAACACAAACTAATGTTATTAGAGTATTAGATTGTAAAAACGATGAATGTGCTAAACACTTAACAAACGCTCCTAAATTAAGTGAGTTTTTAGATGATGAGAGTAGGGCTGATTTTATTAAACTACAAGAGATTTTAAAAGATAATGAGATTAGTTTTGTAATTGATGAAAGATTGGTTCGCGGGCTTGATTATTATTCAAAAACAGCATTTGAGTTTGAAAGTAGCGAAATAGGTGCAAAGGCTGCAATAGCTGGTGGTGGAAGATATGATTATTTGGTTGAGTATTTAGGCGGAGCTAAAAGCTATGGCGTTGGATTTGCTATGGGTGTTGAGCGTGTTATGGATATTTTAAGAAGTAAAAATATAGAGCAAAAATTACAAAATACTTATTTTTGTATATTAGATGAAGAATTATTGCCAATTGCTTATAAATTAGTTGATAATTTAAGAGAAAACGGAAAAATAATTAATCTAAATTACGAAGCAAAAAAATTAGCAAAACATTTAAATATAGCGAATAAACAAAACTATAAATACTTTATTGCAATTGGTAGTGATGAAGCTAGTAAAAATGAAGTATTTTTTAAAGATTTAGAAAGTGGCGAACAAAAAAGTATAAAATACGATGAATTAAAGGAAATTTTATGAATGATTATGGCATAGATATTTGGGGAGATGATAATTTTATCATTAAAAATGGCAAGGTATGTTTAAAATACGGAAGCGAACCTGCCATTATTGATATAGTAAATACTCTTTTAGATGATGGATATAAAGGTCCTATAATTTTAAGATTTAATCATTTAATTAAAAAACAAATAGAACAAATCTATATAAATTTTAATAATGCCATTAAAGAATTTGATTATCGTGGTAGTTTTAATGCTGTTTATCCACTAAAAGTCAATCAATTTCCTGGTTTTGTAAAAAGTCTTGTTAAGCTTGGTAAAAATCTAAATTATGGTCTTGAAGCTGGTAGTAAAGGAGAATTATTATTAGCTATGGCTTATAACAACGAAAATGCTCCAATAACTGTTAATGGCTTTAAAGATAAAGAACTAATAACAATGGGCTTTATTGCTGCTGAAATGGGGCATAATATAACTTTAACTATTGAAGGTATTAATGAGCTTGAAGTAATTATCAAAACAGCAAAAGAGCGTTTTGGGATAAAACCAAAAATCGGTCTTAGAGTAAGGCTGCATTCTTTAGGTAGTGGCACTTGGGCTAAAAGTGGTGGGATTAATTCAAAATTTGGTCTAACATCAACTGAATTAATAGAAGCAGTAGGACTTTTAAAAGAAAATGATTTATTAGATTGTTTTACTATGATACATTTTCATATAGGCTCACAAATTAATGAAATACATCCTTTAAAAAAAGCTTTAAGCGAAGCAGGAAATATTTATTTTGAATTACGCAAAATGGGTGCAACTAACCTTGAAAATATTGATATTGGTGGTGGTTTAGCGATTGAGTATTCACAATTTCAAAAGACTTCTCAAAGAAACTATACTTTAAGTGAATATGCAAATGATATTGTATTTATTCTAAAAACTCTAGCAGCACAAAAACAAGAAATAGAGCCAAATATTTATATAGAAAGTGGTCGTTTTGTAAGCGGTTCTCACGCAGTATTAGTAGCACCTGTTCTTGAACTATTTTCTCAAGAATATTCAGAAAGCAAAATGCAGTTAAAAGAAAAAAACCCGCAATTAATAGATGAATTATGTGACTTATACAAAAATATAAAGCCAAGCAATGCAGTAGAATATATGCACGATAGTTATGACCATTTAGATAGTATTTTAACTTTATTTGACTTAGGATATGTAGATTTACAAGACCGCTCAAATGCTGAAATATTGGTTCATTTAATAGGTAAAAAAGCAGTTTCTATGCTAAGTCCAAAACATTTATTAAGAACTCAAAAAGAAGTTCAAGAAAGATATTTGGTCAATTTTTCAATGTTTCAAAGTTTGCCAGATTTTTGGGGCTTAGGGCAAGAATTTCCTATAATGCCACTTGATAGATTAGATACTCAACCAACAAGATCAGCTAGTATTTGGGATATAACTTGTGATAGTGATGGAGAAATATCTTTTGATGCTGCTAAGCGTCCTTTATTTTTACACGATGTTGATGTAGAGCAAGAAGATTATTTCTTAGGATTTTTCTTAGTTGGTGCTTATCAAGAAGTATTAGGGATGAAGCATAATTTATTTACCCATCCAACTCAAGTTAGTATTGATATTGATGATAAAGGTTATGAGATTGAAAGTATTATTGAAAGTCAATCAATTAGGGATATTTTAGAAGATTTAGACTACGATATTCGTGAAATTGATGAAAAAATTCAAGATAAAATAAATTCTTCGGAATTAATAAATGAAAAAACTAAAAAACATATTTTAGGTGAGCTTTTCATATTTATGCACGATAATGGATATTTAAAGAAAATTTAAAAGGAGAGAATATGCAATTTTCAGAAAAAATTAAAGGTTTAGAAGAATCAATAACTTTAGCAATTACAGCTAAGGCAAAATTACTAAAAGAACAAGGTGTAAGAGTTATTAGTTTTAGTGCAGGAGAGCCTGACTTTGATACTCCGCAAGTTGTAAAAAATGCAGCTATTAAAGCGATAAATGATGGATGCGGAAAATACACTCCAGTATCTGGAACTACTGAAGTTTTAAAAGCAATTTGCACTAAGCTTAAAAAAGACCATAATTTAGATTATGAGATAAGTGAAGTAATAGCAAATGTTGGAGCTAAACATAGTTTATTTAATGCAATTCAAGCACTTGTTTGTGATGGTGATGAAGTAATAATCCCAGCTCCTTATTGGGTAACTTATCCAGAGCAAGTTAAGTATTCAGGTGGAGTTCCTGTGATTGTAACTCCTAAAAAAGATTTTAAAATCAGTGCTGATGAATTAAAAGCTGCAATTACACCTAAGACGAAAATATTAATATTGAATAATCCTAGTAATCCTAGTGGAGCTTTATATTCAAAAGATGAATTAATGGCATTAGCTAAAGTTTTAGAAGGCACTAGTATTGTTGTATTAGCTGATGAAATGTATGAAAAATTAGTTTATGATGGAGAATTTGTAGCGTTTGCAAGTTTAAGCGAAGATGCACTAAAACGCACGGTTACAATAAATGGACTTAGCAAATGCGCTGCAATGCCAGGATATAGATTTGGTTATAGTGCTAGTAAAAATAAAGAATTAAATAAATTAATGAAAAATCTTCAAGGTCAATGCACAAGTAATATTTGTAGCATAACTCAAGCTGCTGCAGTTCCTGCTTTAGTTGGAGAGATTGATAAAGATATTGAGATGATGAAAAAAGAATTCAAAAAAAGAAGAGATAAAGCTTGTGAAATGATTAATAGCATTAATGGGCTTAAATTAAGCGTAAAACCTAGCGGGGCGTTTTATTTATTTATTGATTGCTCTAGTATTAATCCTGATGATGTTGAGTTTTGTGCTAAGCTTTTAGATGATAAAAAAGTAGCTTGCGTGCCAGGAAGTGGATTTGGAATGAGTGGGTATTTTAGAATTTCTTATGCAACTTCAATGGAAAATATCATAGAAGGTATAGAAAAAATCGCAGAATTTGTAAAGGAATATAAGTGAGTAAAATCGCTATAAGTATTTTAAGTGGAGGGCTAGATAGCTGCGTTAGCACTGCTTGTGCTATAAATGAAGGCTATAAAGTAATAGCCCTTCATTTTAATTATAGTCAAAGAACAGAGCAAAGAGAATTGCAAGCTTTTAATGAAATTTGCAAGTTTTATAATATAGAAAAATTAGTTGTGGATATGGATTTTTTCAAACAAATTGGTGGCTCTAGTTTAACTGATATGAGTTTAGAAATTCCAAAAGATGAATTAGGTAAAAATGGTAAATTACCAAATACTTATGTGCCTTTTAGAAATGGGATTTTTTATAGTATTGCTGCTGCTGTTGCACAAAGATTTAATGCTAGTGCAATTTATACGGGTTTAGTTAGTGAGGATTCTAGCAATTATCCTGATACTACTTTAGATTTCGTTGAAAAAACCGCTTCGTTTATAAAAGAAGGTAGTGGAGAAGATATTAAAATAATTACTCCTTTAATCAAGCTAAAAAAATCAGAAATAGTAAAACTTGGAATGAGCCTAAAAGCACCTTTAGAGCTTAGTTATAGTTGTTATGATAGTAATGATTTAGCTTGTGGTAAATGTGAATCTTGCCAATTAAGACTAAAAGGCTTTAGCGAAGCTGGATTTAAGGATTTGATAAAATATCAGTAAGATAAGATTTAAAATAAGAATTTAAAATTCTTATTTTAAATTCTATTAAAAGGAAAAGTTATGCTAAAGGTTATTTCTAAGATTGATGGATATATCATTTCTTATATGTCTTTTTTGATGTTTTTTAAATATTTGTCTGATTATATTGCTTCAAATGTTTCAATTCAAATTCTTTTATCATTTGTGTTTATGTATTTAATCAAACTAGCCTATCAACAATTTTTAAAAATAGAATATAAAAATATACAAAATAAAAATCAGATTTTTTCTATGTTTAAAATAGGCTTATTGCCAGCTATTTTATTATATTTTTTATGTGTGGATTTTTACGAAGCTTTTTTTACTAATTATATGAGCTTTTTGTTTATTAAATTTCCTATTGTTTTTTTAAATTCTTTTTTAAATATTTTATTTTTTGTAATTTTAATAATTATTTTAGCTTTTGTTTTAGGTTATATTAAATACTCTCAAGATAAAGATTTAGCTAATAATTTATAATAATAATCTTAAATAAGTTCTAAAATTTATGAACTTATTTATTAATTTTTATATTAAATTTGCGTCTTTTAATATCTCTTTTATCGCTTCTGCACTATCTTTGCTTTTTAGATTTATGATTAATATATCATCAATATTTACAGAGTATTTTTTACCTGCATATTTTATTATGGTTTTTTTGAGATTTTCCTTGCCAAGTTCTGTAAATAAATCTTCGTAATAGTAGCTAGAAATCACCATATTAATACTATCTTGTATATAATCATTTTCGTTATTAACATTATCACCTATGATTTTTAAACTTAAAGTAATTTTTTTAAGCCCGTTTGATTTTGAATACAAATCGGTCTCAAAATTATTAATTTCTATACTATTTGCAAATGCAAAAATACTAAAAAATATTAGCATTATTTTTTTCATAATTGTTCCTTATCGCAAAATTGATAAAATGTCTTTACCACTTGATTTGTCTTTGCCTTTAGTCTAAACAAATTCTCATACGATTTATCACTTCCATTAAAAATAATTTTAAAATTATTAGGATTTGAACTTCTTGATAATGCAACATATAGCTGACCTTGTGCAAAAATCCTATCGCATTTGCAAATTAACTTATCAATACTCATTCCTTGACTTTTATGTATAGTAATAGCATATGATAATTTTAGTGGGAATGCTTTTAATATAGCATCAGGCTTGGTATCAACTAAATTAGGATTAACCCTATAGCTAGCTGCTATTTCAGGGTCATTAAAGTATAAAAATTCTTTAGGGTAAACTGAATAAATCATTCTATTAGATTTAATCTTTAATTCCTGCTCACTTTTATCCCACGCAATTATTTCTCCTTGCATTCCATTATAATAATTATCAGAATTATAAGTAAAAATAACTTTAGCTCCAATTTTAAAAATAAATTCTTCTTCAATTGGTTGAGCTTTTAGCCATTGTTTAAATTCTTTTTCTTGTTCTTCGTTTAATTCTGTATTTTTTTTAATACTTGAGTTAAAAACATATTCTTCATCATCAATTTTTTTAAGTTTAGCATTATTTATATTCTTTGCTTCTTCATTGGTGCCACAAATAATTGTATAATCATCATAATTATTTATATCATCTTGAATTTTATACTTTTTAAAATACTCTATGCAAGTATTAGTTATATTGCCAATCCTAATACTTCTTAGATTTTCATAAAATTCCTTATCTTCCATTCTGTGCTGGGTAATTAACTCAATCACCTTAAAATTACATTCATTCCAGTATTTAGAGCAAAAAGCATAATTTCCATCGGATTTTACAGGTTCGAGTTGATAAAAATCTCCAACTATTAGTAATTTTATATTGCTATAACCAAAAAGCCTTGAATAAATCATATCAAAAACATCACTACTAATCATTGAAATTTCATCAATTATTATTAAATCTATATTTGATAAAGACTTATTTAAAGCCATTAAATCATCTTTACTTGTTTTTAGCTCATTAATGTTTTTTGCAAGTCTTAGTTTAAAAAATCTATGAACAGTGTCTCCGCCAATATTAATAGCAGCAAGTGCAGTGCTTGCTAAGACTATGGTTTTAAAAGCTTCACTTTTTATTATTTTTTCTATGGTGTAGGATTTTCCAACTCCTGCACCACCTGTTAAAAATACATTTCTTCCTTGCTTTAATAAATCAATGATATGTTTAATTTGATTCATCTAAGATATTTACTTTATAGTTTTTAGTAGTAAGATTATTTAATCTTAACATTAAATCATCAAAATTATCTCCATCATAAGGATAAAAAGCTACACAATCTCTTGCTTTAGTATTTAAAAAATCATATATTTCATTACTTATTATTTGTGTTTTTTCTTTACTTGTTCCAGAAAATAATATTATTATTCCACTATCTAGTTCAAATACACAATCAGTTTTTCTTAAAATACTAGCAATTACTTTTCTATGCTCTTCATCAGGGCTTTTGATATAAGTAAGACAAAATTCAAAATCTATATCATAAAAATACCTATAAATATTAGCAGTAAAAAATTCTACAACTTTTCTCATATCTTCTTTTTTAAACATTTGCATAACACAACTCCTTTTTATTCATTTCTTAAAGTTTTTAATACATCAATTTTACTTGCTTTATATGCTGGATAAAGTGATGATAACACTACTATTAAACTAGCACCTAAAATAATAAAGCAAAAATCACTCAAGCTTAAATTAATAGGTAATTTTGAACTACCATAAACATCAGCTGGTAAAGAAATAATATCAAAAGTATCTAAAAACCAAAGTCCAAAAAATCCTAATAAACAACCAAAAATAATTCCGATAAATCCTATAAAACAACCAATGGTAAAAAATGATTTTTGTATTTCGCTTTTGCTTGTTCCTAACGCTAAAAGTAGGGCTATTTCATTTCTTCTATTTAAAACTATCATAAATAAAGAAGTAATTATATTTAAACTAGCAATAATTACTATCATCATTAAAATAAAAAATAATGCTTTTTTTTCTAAGTCAATTGCACTTAAAATATTGCCGTTTTGCTCCCACCAGCCAACTAAAAAATAATTATTTTTGTATTTTTCATTTAATTTTTTAATTTCTTCTTTAGGATTTGCAGTATCTATGTGAATGCCTGTAATCTCATTATTTTTTAATACCTTTTGTAAATCTTTAATATCTACATACACATATGATGAATCATAAGCATTTAGACCTGAATGAAAAGTATTATTTACATAAAAACTTTTTATATTAGGTGTAATACTAAAAGCATTTGCATTAAGATTTGTAAAAATTATATGTATTTTATCTTCTTTATTAACTTCTAATCTTGAAGCTAGTAAATTGCCTAAAATTGCGGGGAATTTCAAATTAGAATTTAAATAATAATCTTTAAAAATTTTATTTACTTCTTTTTCTTTTTCAAAATCAATCCCAAAAATTATAGCACCTCTCATTTCATTACCATATTTAATAGCGGCTTGTGTTTGAATAAAAGGACTGATTTTATAATTTTTACTTAATTCATTTATTAATTCTTCATCAATTAATGTGGTTTTAGGATATAAAGTAATTGGATAATTCATAGTAAGTAATTTATCAATAAAGCTTTTATTCATTCCATTCATTACTGCCATAGTTATTATTAAAACACAAACTCCTAAAGCTACTCCGATAAAAGCAAGTAGCTTAGTAATCATAATAAATGGCATTGATTTATCAAATCTTAGGTATTTAAAAAGCAAGTATCTAATCATAAATATTTCTTCATTACTTCTGCAATTTGTGTTTCTGTAGCATCTTTAATAATCAAATCTGCAAAATCTAAATTCTTTTTAGCGTGTTTATTGCCTAAAAATAACATTATAAAAGTATTTGGATTTTCGCTTTTTACTTGATTAATATTGCTAACTAAACTTTCATAATCAAATAAAATAGCCTCATATCCAATGGCAATGATTTTATAATTATTTTTTAGTTCATCTTTAAATGAACTTATACTATCTACTTTTTTATTCAATTTTGCGTGTTTATTTGCGATATGATATAAATAATCACTTTGCATATCAGAACTAAGCAATATTAATACATCGTTTTGATAATTTGTTGTATTCATATCACTCTTATAATCATTTAGTATTGTTACTAAAATATTTTTTAATTTATTTTTATTAAAAGGTCTTTTTAAAAAACTATCTTTATTGCAATTTTCACTTAAGATAATTGTATTTTTTTCTTTATAATTAAAATTTTCATCAGCTATAACGCAGGCATAATTTGAAAAATCATTAATTTTTGTATAAAAATCAACACTAATTCCGTATTGATTTAGTAATGTTTCTAGTAAAAAGTTTTCTAATAAATCATTATTTAAAATAGCTATTTTTGCACTTGCAAAATTAGGATTTAACTCATTATCAAAATTATCGTAATTAGTTTCGTATGTAATTGTAGTTTTTGTTAAAGAGTATATATTTTGAATATTATCTTCATTATGCTTTTCTATTAATTCTTTAATTTGATTTAAATTCTTATCATTTGTATAAGATAACACGGCATTTATATTCTTTAATTGTTTAGCATTATCAATTAAATGCTTATGTAAAAATTCGTTGTGATTTTGCAAAGCCATCATTTTTTGTTTGATTTTACCAACCTCATCAACGATTAATCTTAAATTCTTATTCAAATCTAAGTTATCGCTATTAGCACCTAAACTTTTTAAAATTTCTTTTAAAATATTTATTTTTTGGTTAGCACTTTTTTTTCTAATTAATGCAGCCATAAAACTAACAGCATTAAATATCAAAATTATTGCTAGAATAATTGTAAAAATTGTTTGATTTAATAGGTTTTCTATAAATAAACTTGCTATTAAAATAGCACATAATAATATATTAAACAAGCTTGGGAACACAACAATCCTTTATATAATTTAGAGCATAATTATGTCTATTAAATTAAATGATTACTTAATAATTTGGCTAATTTTCGTTGCTACATTTTTATTTGTTACTTTTGCTATTTCATCATAACTTGCATTGTATATATTTTCATAATTTTCAAAGTATTTTAATAATTTTACGATACTAGCTTTTGAAATTCCAATTTGCTCTAATTTTGATGATTTTATATCTTGCTTTCTTTTTGCGTTTTGATGGCAAGTAATTGCAAATCTATGAGCTTCATCTCTTAGTTTTTGAATAAATTGCAATATTTCATCACTTGTTTTAAGATTAAATTCCTTATCCTTAAAATGTATTTTATCCCTAGCAGCACCTTTTGCTCTATGTGCTAAATGATTTAATTTTTCTTTAGAAATTGCAATTACATCTAAATTGATTTCATTTTGAGCTAAAAGCTCGTTTGCTAAATCTAATAAAGCCTTTCCACCATCTATAATCCACAAATCAGGACAGGCTGATTTATCAAAAGAATTTATCCTTCTAGTAAGCATTTCTCTCATTTGTTCATAATCGTTATTGCTAGTAAGATTAAATCTTTTATAATTATTTTTATTAAAACTATTAGAAAACACATCATAACTAACTAAAGCTCCGATTATTGCTTGACCTTGAAAATGTGAATTATCAAATACTTCAATGTTATAAGGAGTATTGCCAAGATTAAAAAAGCTTTTTAGTTTATTTGCTATATTATTTTCAGTCTTTTCAAGATTTATTAAAGCATTGTTTTTAGCTAATTGAATTAGTTTTTTTATCTCTAAAGTTTTTGCGATTTTTATATTTACTTTATGATTTGCAAGATTGCTTAAGTATTCTTCTAAAAGTTTTATATTTTCATTGTAATTTTCTATATAAATATTATTTGGAATTATTCCTTCTTTATAGTTTGCTAGTATTAATTGGGTTAAAAAATCACCTTCTTTATTAGATATTTTTTCATTTATTACGCTTATTACTTTTCCGTGATTTATCACTAATCTAGTGCTTGATAAGAATTCATTATTATTGGTTATTGCAAATACATCAAAACTAACATCTTTTGCCAAATCCACTTCAATTTCTTGATTTAAATTCTTTATATGATTTATCATATCTCTTATTTTTGCCGCTTCTTCGTAGTTTTCATTATCAGCATATCTAAACATTTTTTCATTTAAAGTTTGTAGCATTTGTTTTGGATTTTTAAGAGCTTGCAAGGCTTGTTTTAAGATATTTTCATATTCATCTTTAACACTAAACTCACAAGGAGCTAAACATCTTGACATATCATAAAATATACATCTTTTTTTACAGCTTTTCATTTGTCTTAATGGATAACACAAATACAATGCTTCTAACAAATCCTTAGCCCCACTAGCATAAGGCCCATAATATTTAGTCAGTGGGTCTTTTTTAACCTTTCTAGTTATCTCAAATCTTGGATAAGCTTCTTTTAAATCACAGCAAATATATGGATAAGTCTTATCATCTCTTAATAAAATATTATATTTTGGTCGCATTTGTTTAATTAATGAATTTTCTAAAATCAGTGCGTCTAATTCACTATTTGTAGCGGTATATTCTAAATTATTTGCTTCTTCAATTAATTTTATAATTCTAGGAGAGTTTTTAGGATTTGCTCTAAGGCTTGGAGTAAAGGCAAAATAGCTTTTAACTCTTTTTTTTAAATCTTTTGCTTTACCTACATAAAGCAAGGTATTATTATGATAATATCTATAAACTCCAGAAGAATTTGGTAATGATTTAATTTTGTCTAAGAGATTTGATTTTTGCATTTGTTTTTTTGATACTTTCTTTTAGATTATTTATTAATATTTTTTGTTCTTCATATATCGCTAGATTTTGAAAATTCTCACACATTAAGTCTTTTAAAAATATTTTTGGTTGTTTTGATTTTTCATAATCAATATATGCTTTTAAAATAGCATTAGAATTAATTATAATTTCTTCTTCAAATAGATTTAAAATAGCAGCGTCTTTTGGATTAATTCTTTTATATATTTTAATATGTTCTTTTAATGTTTTTATAGTTGAATCATTTCTTAAGTCTTGTGCTAAAGTCGGATGATAAACTCTAATTCTAAAGCAATTTTTATTATATTTTTTAAATACATCACAAACTACACCTTTTTGAGTTAATTTATATTTAAGGTCAGGTGGCATACTTAAAATAAATAATTTTAATTGCTTATTAATCTTTAAAAATAAAAGGTTTTTATTATGAGAAGAAAGAATATTATGAATATTTTCAATGTTTTTAAATTCCACCATATTGTTTTACTTGCTGCCTTGTTGTTTTCTGCTTGTGGGTATAAAAGCGACCCAAGTTATTATAATAACAAGTCAACGCAAACGCAAAAATTACCCTTTGTTGAATTAGAGTAAATAATATCTATCATTTTTTTAAAAAGGAGCTTTTATGGAAATTACATTTTCATGGGCGGGAATTTTATGTTTAGTGATATTTATCATCGGTTACTATTTTATCGCAGCTGAAGATAAATATCATATAAACAAAACAAAACCTGCAATATTTATCGGAACTTTAATGTTTATTATTTTAGGGCTTTATTTGTGTCTAAATGGAAAAAGCACAGAGCCATTAGAACATGAAGTAAAGGATTTAATAGAAGAGATTGCTGAAATAGTGTTTTTCTTAATGGTTGCTATGACTTATATTGAAGCTTTAATTGAGCGTAATGTGTTTAATACCTTAAAATATAAGCTTGTAACAAAGGGATATACTTATAGAAAATTATTTTGGCTAACTGGGCTTTTAGCATTTTTCATATCTCCTGTTGCTGATAATTTAACTACAGCTTTAATTCTTTCAACCGTTTTACTTACAATTGACAATCAAAAAAAGGAATTTTTAGTTCCTGGTGCTATAAATATAGTTGTAGCTGCAAATGCAGGTGGAGCTTGGAGTCCTTTTGGAGATATTACAACTCTTATGGTTTGGACTGCTGGTAAAAGTCCTTTTATAGACTTTTTCGCATTATTTCCTGCTAGTTTCCTTGGTTGGTGGCTTACTGCGTTTTTATTAAGTAAATTTGTTCCAAATGTAAAACCTAATTTTGATGAAAAATCTTTAAAAGTTGAGCGTATAAAAGATGGTGGAAAAATCATTATTTTCTTAGGTGCTTTAACGATTTTTAGTGCAGTTTTAATGCACTCATTATTTGGCTTACCTGCTATGTGGGGAATGATGTTTGGCTTATCACTTTTAAGTCTTTATACTTATAGATTTAATGTCGCTCGTGGTAAAAAAGATATAAATATATTTTCATATATGACTAAAATTGAAATGGATACATTGCTATTTTTCTTCGGTATTTTAGCCGCTGTTGGAGCGCTTCATTTTGCAGGTTGGCTAGCTTATGCTTCAAGATTATATGATTTTGCTGGAGTTATGAGCACAAATATTGGAGTTGGATTTTTAAGTGCGGTAGTTGATAATGTGCCTGTAATGAGTGCGGTTTTAAAAGCAAATCCAAATATGAATATAGATGATTGGCTTTTAGTAACCTTAACAGCTGGAATAGGTGGCTCATTAATTAGTTTTGGTTCTGCTGCTGGGGTTGGAGTAATGGGAAAAATGCGTGGAATTTATACCTTTGGCTCTCATATGAAATATGCTTGGACTGTTTTATTAGGTTATGTTCTAAGTGTTATTGTTTGGTGGTTACAATTTGAATATTTTGATTTATATTAGGAAAGGAAATTAATGGAAAAAGCAGATATTTTAGTGCTTGACTTTGGGTCGCAATATACCCAACTTATTGCTAGAAGACTTAGAGAGCAAGGAGTTTATACACTTATTTTACCATTTAATATTAGTGCGAATGATATTAAAAATTATGAGCCTAAAGGTATTATTTTAAGTGGTGGTCCTGCTAGTGTTTATGCAAATGATGCTTATTTTTGCGATAAAGAAATTTTTGATTTAGGTTTGCCGATTTTAGGGATTTGTTATGGAATGCAGTTAATGGCTCATCATTTTGGAGCAGTTGTTGCACCTGCAGGGCATAAAGAATATGGTAAAGCTAAAATTAGCATTCAAGAAGATAGTTGTTTATTTAAAAACTTACCTAAATCTCAAGTGGTTTGGATGAGCCATTCTGATAAGGTTGAGAATTTACCAGCAGGATTTAAAACTATTGCTGTTAGTGATAATAGTCCATTTTGCGTATATGGTAATGATGAGAAAAAAATGTATGCCTTACAATTTCATCCTGAAGTTCAACATAGTGAATTTGGTAAAAATATTCTTAAAAACTTTGCAAAATATGTTTGCAATTGCGAAAGCGTTTGGAATATGGGTTCATTCGCTAAGACACAAATTGAGAAAATTAAAGAGCAAGTTGGAGATAAAAAGGTTCTTTGTGCAATTAGTGGTGGTGTAGATAGTAGCGTTGTGGCTGCATTGCTTGCTAGTGCTATTAAAGAACAAACTATTTTAGTTTTTGTTGATACTGGATTACTTAGAAAAAATGAAAAAGAGCAAGTAGAAAGTATGCTTAAATTAAAATTCGGAATAGAATTAAATACAATTGATGCAAGAGAAATTTTCTTAAAGAAATTAAAAGGTGTAACAGACCCAGAAACTAAGCGTAAAATTATCGGAAATACCTTCATTGAAATATTTGAAGATTTTGCAAAAAAACAAGAAGGTGTTGAATTTTTAGCTCAAGGCACTTTATATACTGATATTATTGAAAGTAGCGTTGTAGGTAGCTCAAAAACAATTAAGAGCCATCACAATGTAGGTGGCTTACCTGAAAAGATGAATTTAAAATTAGTTGAACCTTTAAAAGAAATATTTAAAGACGAAGTAAGATTACTTGGACTTGAATTAGGTCTTACTAAAGACTTAGTATATCGCCATCCTTTCCCAGGTCCAGGACTTGCAATTAGAATTATGGGTGAAGTAAATGAAGAAAGCCTAAATATCTTAAAAGAAGCTGATGATATTTTCATTCAAGAGCTTAAAGCAAATGGTTATTATGATAAAACTTGGCAAGCATTTTGCGTATTGTTAAATGTAAGAAGCGTTGGAGTAATGGGTGATAATAGAACCTATGATAACGCGATAGCTTTAAGAGCAGTTGATGCAAGTGATGGTATGACAGCTACATTTTCTCATTTACCTTATGAATTATTAGAGAATGTAAGTAGAAGAATTATAAACGAAGTTAATGGAATTAATAGAGTAGTTTATGATATTTCTAGTAAGCCACCTGCAACTATAGAATGGGAATAAAATTCCAAATAACCCTAGCTTAATTAATACCTAAGCTAGGGTTAATACAACTCTTTTAAAAACATTTAAATCCTTTTATAAAAATATCAAGCTTTTTAATGAGAAGATTTTAATATAAAATAAATTATATTAATAAAAATTAGAATTTTAATTGTCTTTTATGTATTTTAAATACTATTCAAGCAAAAAAGGTAAAACTATGAAATGTATTGGTAAAATTTTTAATATTTTAAAACTTATCATAGGTATTTTGAAAAATATTTTTCTTGCTTTATTTATAATTTTTTTTATACATCTTGTATCTTTAATTTATATCAATGTTTGTAATGATATATTATTGCTTTGCACGATAGTTTTTGCTTTTCTTTATTTGTTAATGTCAATGATTATAAGAGATTATAAACCTTCTAAAAAAGTTTTATATATTTTTATTACTTTATCAACTTTGCTAATAATTTCACAATTTTATATAACACATATAAAAGAACCAAATGAATTAATAAAAATGATTATAAGTTCTAATAAAGGGTATTTTACAGATGGAAAGAAAGGCGGATATATCTATGTGATAAAAAATGATTTAGATTTATTTGATTATGTTAATACAAAAATAAGAGATAATACTAAAAAATATTTTGAGGATAGTGGATTTAAACAAATTAAATTTAAAAATAATGTTTATTCTTGCAAGAAGATTATAAAAGGTCAATATTATGATATAACATTCGTTAGTAATGAAACAGACAATGGTATTGTGATGAAAGATATTGTAATATAATACGAGCCATTTCTTGGAATAGAATATATACAAGATTTATTTTAATAAAAAAGGAAAGTAATGAAAAACTATATTAATATGCTAATATCTTGAGTTATTATTAATTTAAATAGCAAGGATAAAGCTTTAATAGATTTTGATTATTTTAAAGCTATGTTTTTTCCATTTTCTTATTTGAAGATTAGTATTTATAGATTTTTATTATTCTTGTTTTATTTATCACTTTATTATTCTGTTGATTTAGGGCTTTTAACTAAAGCATTTTCACATAACTCAAATGATAGCTATATATTTTTCAACATAATTTTTACAATTATTCATTTTTTATTACTGCCTTATATGTGGTTTTTTGCTAGTTTTAAAAATAAAATTTCACATAAAATCAATATTGAATATGCGTATATAAGTTTGATTTTTATTGTTGCATTATTGTATCTTTTTTATAATATTTTTCCTAGTTTTAGCTTATTAGTTATATCTTTAATAATACATATTGTGTGTTATTTTTTTAGAGTTAAGACAATTTATTTATTCTTTTTAACTATTGCTATTTTTATTACTTACTATCAACAATTTTATAAAATATTTTTAGAAGAAGATATTTTAAATATTAATTTATTTTATATGTATTTAGCTCTTGCAATAAATTATATTTACAATAAATTTATTTCAAAACTAAAATAATATAATGCGAGAAAATATGGCTTTTAAAAATGATTTTATTGTATTTATAAAAAATATACTTTTTTATCTAGCTTGGTTTTTCTTTTTCGTAGCTTTAGCTTTGTTTTATTTAATCTATATAAATCCATTGAGTTTTAATAATCACTTAGATTTTATAATTTATTTGATAATTTCAAGCCTATCTTTTATGCTTTATTACATAATTTCTAAAAGGCTAAAAAACTTTGAAATATATTTAAAAGATAGATTTTTTAGTATTTTAAAATATTTTTCATTTTATATAATGTTTATTGCCTTAGCTAATGCTTTATTTAATCTTTATGTAAAAAATGATTTTATTTTAGACATTATTTATGCGATTTTATTTTTCATAATTTATAAATTAGTTGGTAAAAATACAATTAAATACCAAGCACTTGTTTTAGCTATCTTGCTAGTATTTTGCGCCTATAAATATTATGATTGTTTTTTAAAACTGCCAAATGAACTTGTAATGCAGATTATAAAGGCTAAAACGATTAATTTTGATGATTATTTTTTATTAGATGATATTAATTTAATCAATGCACTTAATAAAAACATAAAGGATAAAAGCCCTTATGAAGTTTATGAATATTTTAAAGAATTTAAAATGCTAAGGTGTTATAAAAACGCTAATATTTGTTATAAAAATATAGTGTTTGGCAAGACTATTTTCATAGCTTTAATTTATAAAGATAAAGTAATCCAAGAAATTCATTATAAGGTATATAAGTAGGATTTGCTTATTTTGTGTAAAGTAGATTTATTTTCTATCTGCTTTATAATATATTTTATTTATTTGATTATCTTGCAATTTTATTGCTATATCAATTGGGTTTTTATAAATAGTATCTTGAAAATACAGCATATTATTTTTCTCATTTTTTCTAAATCCATACTCTTTTAGATATTTAAGAATTTCATCATTGTTTTTATCTAGTAATACAGCGTTGAGTTCTTTTGTAGTAACTTCATTTATTATGCAATATCTTTGATTTTCTAGGCAAGTTTTATTAGCATTTATGATTTTTGTTATTAAATCATTTGGCTCTTTTATAAAAAATTCATAGTATTTATAAGCAGATACTAAAGCTAAAATTATTAAAAAGTATTTATTAAATTTAATCTCATCTAATCTCTTTTTAATACTTCCATAAATAGCAGAAAGCAAAATTGCAGATATAAAATAATAAGCAAAATTAAAGCCCATAAAAAGCTCAATCAAACCAACAACTACGCATAACCAAGATAAATAATAAGATAAATATTGTAAGAGTTTTATAATTTTATGCAACATTTCACTACTTCATAATGCAAGTATTATAAATATTTAGGATTTACCTAAGTAAATCCTTATTTTTTAGATAGTTCGTTTATCATATCTATAAGCATTTGTGGAGATTTTGCATAAGCTAAATTGATTACATATTTTCCATTTACAATAAAAGTTGGAGTTCCGTAAGTATTAGCAATTTCATTTGCAATATCAGTTGAGCTTAATAAATATTTTCCTTCAGGGCTTTGTAAGAAGCTTTCTAATTTTTTCTTTGAAATTCCAAGAATACTTAGACCAGATTTATAAAATTCATCAGGATTATTATTCCAAGTTGATTTATTTTTAAACATTTCAACAAAATAAACGCTACTAATTTTATCATATAGGCTATTTTTATCAATCAAGCTAATTTTATTTTTTTCATCTTGATAATGTGCGTATGCAAGTAAATTAGCCATTTCTTGACCAAATTTTCCCCAAGTTTTTACCATCATTAATCTAATATCTAAATCTTTTAATTGCTCTTTTATTAGTCCTAAAGTATTGTGATTGTGGTGTAAATAACAATGCGAGCATTGATAAGACCATATTTCTGTTAAAGAATTATCAGAATTTGGGATTGGATTTTCAAGCACATTGTATTCTACACCTTCACTTAAGGCAAATAAGTTTGAACTAACAAGCAACACTAAAGCTAACTTTTTAATTTGTTTTAACATTTTTTCTCCTTAAAAAAATTGCATAAATATATAAAATTTTAATTAATAAAAATTTTCTATTAGAAATGATAATGATTAACAAAATATCGTATAATAATGGTTCAATTTAAAAAAAAGGATAAAAAAATGAAAAAGATATTTTCTTCAATCATCGCTACTGCGATTTTAGGCTCAAGTGCTTATGCAATTACTATTGATGAAGCTAGTGTAAAAGCTCATTTTACTGGTTTTAAAATGGAAAAAAAATTAGGTGTTCCTGGTGTTATTGATGATGCTAAATTTGAATTTAGCAAAACAAGTGGCTCTGTTGTAGATATTTTAAATGGAACTAAAGCAAGTATGGATTTTGCTAACGAAAATACAAAAGATAAAATTCGTGAAAACAATATCCATAGAACTTATATTGCAAATTTAAAAAATAGTAAAATTGAAGCTAGTTTAAAAGATGTAAAAGGTGATGAAACAAGTGGTAGTGCTACAGGTGTAATCACATTTAATGATATTACAAAAGAAATTCCAATGACTTATAGCGTAGCTGATGGTAAATTAGTTGTAAAAGGAGTAATTAATATGAATACTGATTTTAATACAACTGAAGCATTCACAGCACTTTCAACTGATAAACAAATCTCAGCACTTCACGGAAAGAAAACTCACGAAGAAGTTGAAATTTATTTTGATGTAGATGTTAAATAATCTTTAAAGGCTAGAATACTAGCCTTTAAAAAACTTAAGGATTATTTAAATTGATTTTAATAGATTGTATTGATATTGATAAAGCTTACGGCGAAAAAGTTATTTTAAAAAATGTAAATTTTAGTATAAACGATGGCGAAAAAATCGCAATAATAGGTAAAAACGGGCAGGGCAAATCTACATTTTTAAAAATAATTACTAAAGAAATAGAGCCTGATAATGGTAGGGTTTTGATTAATTCAAGTATAAATTTTTCTATGCTTTCTCAAAGCATTAATATAGATTATAATCTTAGCGTAGATGAATATATTAAATTAGAATTAGGCGATATTTTTAATGCTTTAAGCGAATATAATGAGATTAATTCTAAACTATCAACTAATCCAAATGATAAAGAATTATTACAAAAACAACAAATTTTATTTGATTTAATAGAGAGCAAGGACGCTTGGAGTATTGATAGTAAAATAAATAGAGCTTTAAAAGAATTTGAATTAAGTAGTTTTATAAATAGAAATCTAGCAAGTCTTAGTGGTGGGGAATTAAGAAGATTAAGCCTTGCTTGTATGCTGCTTAAATCTCCTGATGTTTTGATTTTAGATGAGCCTACGAACCACTTAGATGTAACTATGTGTAAATACCTTGAAGATATGTTAAAAGCTAGTAAAAAATGTGTTATTTTTATAAGTCACGATAGATATTTTATAGACAATATTGCAAGTAAATGCGTAGAAATAGAAGATGCAAAATTAAGAGAATTTGAAGGTGGGTATTCAAATTATTTACAAGCTAAGGCAAGATTACTAGAAAGCCTTAATAAAAGCTATGAAACTTTAGTAAAACAATTAAAAAGCGAAGAAGAATGGCTGCGTCGTGGGGTAAAAGCAAGGCTTAAGCGAAATGAAGGCAGAAAAGAGCGTATTTTTAAAATGCGTGAAGAGGCTAAAAAAAATCCTAGTATTTTGAATAGGCTAAGAGTTGAGCTTGCCCGTGCAAGTGATATAAAATCAAATCCACTAATAGCAAATAAGAAAAAAATGCTTTTTGAATTACACGATATTAGCCTAACGCTAGGCGAAAAATTATTATTTAAGCCATTTAATGCAAGGATTTTGCAAGGTGAAAAAATAGCAATTGTAGGCAAAAACGGCTGTGGAAAATCTAGCTTTTTACAAATTCTACTTGAAAAACTTCGCCCTAGCAGTGGTTTTATTAAAAAAGGTGAGATAAATATAGGATATTTTGACCAGAAAAAAAGTGATTTAAAAGATGATGAAACTTTGATTGAGTATTTTTGTCCAAATGGCGGTGATACTATCAATGTGAAAGGCTCTAATATGCATGTATATGGATATTTAAAGCATTTTTTATTTCCTAAAGAACAACTTACTTATAAAATTGGCTCACTTAGTGGTGGCGAAAAAAGTAGGGTGGCTTTAGCAAAACTTTTTACAAAAGATTATGAAGTATTAATTTTAGATGAGCCTACTAATGATTTAGATATTGCTACAATTAATATTTTAGAGCAGTATTTAATGGATTTTAAAGGTGCTTTGATATTTGTAAGTCATGATAGATATTTTACAGATAGACTTGCTACTAAGCTTTTTGCCTTTTCAAATCAATCAATTGAAATTGAAACTATGAAATTTAGTGAACTTTTAGAATTAAACGATGAATTAAGCGAGTTAAATAGTGAAATAGAAAATGATAAAGAAAAACCAGTAAAAGTTGAGCGTAAAAAAAGCGTAAAATTAAGCTATAAACAAAATAAAATCCTAGAAGAACACCCAGTTAAGATTGAAGAGACTGAAAAAGAAATTAGATTATTAAATGAATACTTAAGCGACCCTGCAAAATATGAAAAATATGGGATATTAGCTCTTAATGAAAGACTTGAGAATTTAAATCAAGAATTAGAGCTTTTAGAAAATGAGTATTACGAAGTTTTAGAACTTACAGAAAGGTTAGAAAATGTTGATAATTAGTATAATTAGTGTAATTTTTGTGATTGAAACAATACTTAAATTACTTGAAATAAATCATATTAAAACAAAAACAAATAAAGGTTTTTTAAGTGATGAGCAATTTATAGAATTTAAAAATATAGCCATAGTTGAGCATAAATTTTCAATACTAAATAATTTTTTAGCACTTATTTTAAATTGCGTATTTATATTGGTGTTATTTAATGTATTAAAGGTTCATTTTGAGCCCAATTCACTGCTTGATAATACTATTTTAGTTTTATTGTATTTTATTATAAATTCTTGCATTCTAACTTGCTTAGATTATTATAAAACTATGGTTGTTGATACCAAGCACGGCTTTAATAAAAAAACTCCTAAAATGTATTTTAAAGACCTTTTAAAATCATTAATCTTATTAGTAATTATAGGTGGAGCTTTAGTTTATATTTTGCTTTTTGCTATTGCTAAATTAGGCGAGTTTTGGTGGATAGGTGGCTTTGTTATTTTATTTATTTTTAGTCTTTTAGCTATGGTTATTTATCCTAATTTTATAGTTCCATTGTTTAATAAGTTAAGCCCTGTAGAAGGTGAATTAAGAGATGATATTGCAAAATTATTAGATGAATGTGGCTTTAAAAGTAATGGGGTATTTAGTATGGACGCTAGTAAAAATGATACTAGACTTAATGCTTATTTTGCGGGTATGTTTGGAGCAAAAAAAGTAGTTCTTTATGATACTTTAATCAATGCTATGAGTAAAGATGAATTAATTGCCGTATTAGCTCACGAA
Organism: Campylobacter sp. RM12642; assembly: GCF_020137635.1. Lineage (NCBI taxonomy): Bacteria > Pseudomonadati > Campylobacterota > Epsilonproteobacteria > Campylobacterales > Campylobacteraceae > Campylobacter > Campylobacter sp. RM12642. The sequence continues at coordinate 26,664 of NZ_JACGAT010000007.1, read as the reverse complement.
TTAGGGCATTTTAAACATAAAGATATTTTAAAAATGCTTTTTATAAGTGGTTTAAATCTATTAATTACCTTTGCATTTTTTGGATATTTTTCAAGTTTTTTTGAAAATCAATTTAATTTAGAAGGCTTTGTATCTAGCCCGTTGTTTGCTTTTATTATGGTAGGCTCGGCAATTTCGTTTATTTTAAGTCCTATTTTAAATTCTATTTCAAGAAAAAATGAATTTAGTGCAGATAAACATGGGGCAATAAAAACTAGCAAAAACGATATGATAAGTGCTTTAAAGGTATTAGCTATTCATAATAAAGCCTTGCTAGACCATAACGCTATTTATGAAATGATTTGTAAAACTCATCCGAGTTTAAGTAGAAGAATAAGTGCATTAAATGATAGCCACATTTAACGAATTAAAAGCCCTAAGCAATGAAGTAATTGCAAGACAGATTATAATGGAGTATTTTTCATATTCAATGCTTGAGTATTCAGTTGCAAGGGCAAATGTGATAAATCCAAGCGATAAAATTAAACTCTTAAAGATTGCAAACGAATACAAAAACGGCACTCCATTGCAATACATATTCTCAAAAACTTACATAAAAGATTTAGAATTTAAATGTGCTAAAGGAGTGTTAATTCCTAGAAATGATACTGAAATACTAATAGATTTAGCAATAAATCTAATAAATCAAAATAACATAAAAAATATTTTTGAAATAGGTTTTGGAAGTGGGATTGTTAGTATATTTTTAAAATTATTTACAAAAGCAAATATTAAAGCCTGTGATATAAACAAATTAGCCTTAAAACTAGCCAATGAAAATGCTAAATTGCATAATGTAAATTGTGATTTTTTTATTAGCGATTTTATGAAAGTTAATTTTAAAGACTATGAACTAATTATCTCAAATCCTCCATATATTAGCACCGAATATAATTTAGATAAATCAGTATTAAAAGAGCCTAAAACAGCGCTTTTTGGTGGTAAAAAAGGATATGAGATATTATTTAAAATAATTGATAAATGTTATTTAGAAAATGTGAGATTTTTAATGTGCGAATTTGGATATGATCAAAAAGAAATCCTAAATGATTATCTAAAAGAAAAGAATTTTAAGGCTAGTTTTTATAAAGATTTAAATGGTTTTGATAGAGTTTTTATAGCAGAAAGGTTAGATTATGAAAAAAATTAATGATTTTTTATTAGCTGGAATAATTTTTGTAGAATTATTCATAGGAATTGTTGTTGCTCCTATTATTTTTTATCCTAGTGCAATTATTGGAGATGGGATTTTAAGTCACTTTCAAAGCGGACTTTTGATGACACAAGTGTTTGTAAAATTTAATTATTTGTTACTTTTCGTAAGCTTTTTTAATATTATTTATGAAAGTATTTCAAATAAATTATTTAGTTTAAAGCCAATTTTAAGCCTAATAATTTTGATTTTAGCCTTAGTATTTGTATTTTATTATACAGCTAATGTGCTTGATATGCAGGTTTTAGGCGTTACTGATAGTAAAGATTTTAATGATAATCATAAGCAAAGTGAAATGATTTTTAAAGTTATAGTTATTTTGCAATTAATATTATTTTTTACTAAGAAAAAAGAAAAATAGGCTATAATCGGCAAAATTTAAAAGGAGTTTAGTATGCAAATTAACAATAACATACAAAGCAATGTCTTAATGGCTCAAAATAAAGCTACTCAAAAAGTTGAAGATACTTCGGTAGAACAATTAAATGAGAAAAAAGTAAGTGAAGAAAAATTAAGCGAGAAAAAATATCAAGAAATCAGCACTCAACAAGATGAAATGATTTCAAAAATTCAAAATAATAATACAAATAAAGTTGATTTGAAAAATGATTTAGAAAAAATAGAAAATAGTTTAAAAACAGCAAATAACAATAACGATAGATTTAAAAATGAAGATTTTTCTAAATTAAACGCTAATTTTTTAAAGCAAAATGAAGAAAGTTTTAAAAACGCTCAACAAGTTAATTTTAACCAAACTCAAATAGCATCATTATTAGCGTAATTTTAAGGGTTTTTTAGCCCTTAAAATTGATATTCAAGAGATTTTGAAATTCTTTGTATTTTAGCGCTTCTTGTTTCTTCATTATTTAAGGTAATTTCCATATCAATATTTGTCTTTTTACTAGCAGTATTTATTATTTTGTAAAAATATAAAAAATTATTTTTATAAGGCAAATTAAATTCATTTTTTGGCAGTTTTAAAAATTGAACCAAATACCCTTCAATTATTATATGTTCAATTTCATTTTTACTAGCAATCACAAAATAATCGTTATTATCCTTAACTCCTAAATAGCTAATAATGCAATCATTTACATAATAAGACCTTAACATTATTTCTTCTTTTGAATTATAAAATTCATCATTTTGCTTAACACAAGCTGTAAAACATATCAAAATTACTAAAAATAAAGCTTTTTTCATTACTTCTCTTTCGTTTAATTTATAAATTTATAATTTTTAATAAAAAAGGTTAATCAATGAAAAAAGCATTCGCATTTACTGGCCCATCAAATTCGGGCAAAACTACACTAATTTGTAAAATTTCAGAGCATTTACAAAAGCTTGGCTTAAAGGTAGCAATAATTAAGCACGACCCAAAAGATAAAGCAGTATTTGATACGAATGGTAAAGATAGTTTTAAATTCTATCAAACGGGTGCTGAAGTTGCAGTTTTAAGCCCTGTAAAAACCACTATTTTTTATCACGAAAGCTTAGAAATAGAGCAGATAATAAAGCAATTTAGTGCTGATATTGTTTTAGTTGAAGGACTTAAAAGTTTGCCTTTACCAAGATTATGTGTGTTTTGCAAAGAAGTTGATGAGAGTTATTTAGAATATTCTTTAGCATTAGCTAGTTATTCTAATAAAGATTATGGTTTAAAGCAATTTAATTTAGATGATATTGCTAGTATTAGTGAATTTGTTTTGAATAATGCTAAGGAGATTTAATGCAAGAAATAATAGAAGCTATAAAACAAAGCGTTTTAAAGATTAAGCAAAGCTTTGATAACCCTGAATATGGCTATACAGAATTAAGCAATGCTAGCGGGGATTTACAATTAAAACAAGATGTATTAAGCGATATGATAATTACAAACGAGCTTAGTAAAATTGGCTCAATTAAAGCAATTATCAGTGAAGAAAAAGAAAATCCGCAATTTTTATACGATGATGCAAAATATATAGTTGCATATGACCCACTTGATGGCTCTTCTTTATTTGATGTTAATTTTGCAGTAGGGAGTATATTTGCTATCTATGAAAATACTGCAGAGCCTAATAGTTTAAAAGCAGCTATTTATTCAATTTATGGTCCTAGAACCCAATTAGTAGTTTGTATAAATGAGCCAAAATTATATGAATACGATGGAAAAGAATTTAAATTCTTAAAAGATTTAAAACTAAATGAAAAAGGTAAATTAAACGCAACAGGCGGAACTCAAAAAGATTGGAGCAAGGCTCATAAAGCAATGATTGATAAAATATTTAGTGATGGATACCGCTTAAGATATAGCGGTGCTATGGTTAGTGATTTACATCAGATTTTAATAAAGGGTGGTGGATTATTTTCATATCCAAATACAAGCGAAGCTACATTAAATGATGGTAAATTAGGAAAACTTAGGGCTTTATTTGAAGTATTTCCTTTCGCTTATATTTACGAAAAAGCTGGTGGATTTTCAAGTGATGGGATAAAAGGCTCTAAAGGATATGAGAGTTTACTTAATTTAAAATTTAGCACAATTCACGCAAGCACACCTTGTTATCTTGGTTCAATCAGTGAAAAGGCATATTTAGATGAATATTTATGAGAGTAATTTGCAAATTGCTAAAAAAAATTTGCAAGATTGCCAACAAAAAACACAAAATAAATTATCTTGTATAGATTGTGAAAAGCTCTGTGAGTGCGATATAAGAAATGCTTTTGTAAAGGCTACTTATGAAAATATGTCGCAAGGTGCTTCACAAGATTTTAATTTTTAAGGATTTAGATGAAAACATATATTACAACTCCAATTTATTATGTAAATGACAAAGCTCATATAGGTCACGCATATACCACTATAATTGCTGATACGCTTGCTAGATTTGCTAGACTTAAAGGAGATGAGACTTTCTTTTTAACAGGCACTGATGAGCATGGTCAAAAAATAGAAGAAAGCGCTATCAAAAACAATGAAAGTCCAAAAGCTTATGCTGATAAAGTTAGTAAAAGTTTTAAAGATTTGTGGGCTGAACTTGAAATTAGTAATGATTATTTTATTAGAACAACTGATGAAAATCATAAAAATTGCGTTCGTAAGATTTTTTTAAAAATGTATGAAAAAGGCGATATTTATAAAGATGAATACGAAGGTCATTATTGTGTATCTTGCGAGACTTTTCATACAAAAACTCAATTACTTGATAATGATAAATGTCCTGATTGTAAAAAGCCTACTAGAATTTTAAAAGAAGAAAGCTATTTTTTTAGATTAAGCAAATACCAAGATAGATTATTAAAATGGTATGAAGATAATCCTACTTGCATTATGCCAGCTAGCAAAAAAAACGAAGTAATAGCATTCGTAAAACAAGGCTTAAGGGATTTATCTGTAACTAGAACTAGCTTTTCTTGGGGTATAAAAATACCTGATGAATTAAATGATAGTAAGCATATAGTTTATGTATGGCTTGATGCCTTGAGTAATTATTTGAGTGCTTTAGGGTATTTAGATAATAATGAAAAAATGTCTTTTTGGCCTGCAAATATTCAATTAGTTGGTAAAGATATTTTAAAATTCCACGCAATTTATTGGCCTTGTTTTTTAATGAGCCTTGATTTAGAGTTGCCTAAAATGATAGGAGCGCACGGCTGGTGGACGGTTGAAGGCGAAAAAATGAGTAAAAGTGTAGGAAATGTAATAAATCCTATTGATGTTAAAAATGAATTTGGCAATGAGCCTTTAAGATATTTTTTATTATCTCAAATGCCTTTTGGAAATGATGGAGATTTTAGCAAACTTGCAATGGTTAATAAAATAAATGCTGAATTAGTAAATGAATTAGGTAATTTATTAAGCAGAAGCATATCAATGGCTAAAAAATATTTTGATTTAAAAGTGGAATTTGAATCAGGATTTAGTGAAGAATTAAATAAGGCAAATGAATATTTTAAAGCAAGTATAAATGCTATAAATGAGCTTAGAATGAATGAATATATAAGCGAAATTATGAAAGCTTTAAGTATAGCAAATGCAATGGTTTCAAAATATGAGCCTTGGACTATGATGAAAAACAACGAAAGCAAACAAACTCAAAGCTTATTAGCGGTAATTTTTAACATTTTAAAAAATGCTAGTATTTTATTAAGTCCTGTTATGCCAAAAGCTAGTGCAAAAATAGCTAATGCTTTAGGAGTAAATATTGATACTAAAACATATAACGATATGTTTAATTTACAAAAAGAATTTAATTTAAACGAATGCGAACATTTATTCTCAAGAGTTGAACTTAAAATTGAAAGCAAAGAAGAAGTAAAAAAAGAATTAAAAGAGCCAAAAATCAAAATTGATGATTTTGCAAAAATCAAAATGCAAGTAGCAACCGTCTTAGAATGTGAAAATATAGAAGGTAGTGAGAAATTATTAAAATTCCAACTTGATTTAGGAACTGAAAAAAGACAAGTTTTAAGTGGAATTGCGAAATATTATAATGCTAAAGATTTAGTTGGCAAACAAATTATTTTACTTGCTAATTTAGAGAGTAGAAAAGTATTTAAGCATTTAAGTGAAGGTATGATTTTAAGTGCTAAAAATTCAGATGAAAGCTTAGTTTTATTAACACCACTTACTAAATGTGAAAATGGTGCAGTGATTGGATAAAAATTGGAAATAACTAATTTTTCAGAATTAATTAATGCAAAAATTATTAATAAGCCTAGTGTTTCTAGGCTTAAAGATTTTTGCCTTAATTTAAATAGCGTTACTAATGCTAGTGCGTTTTTTACTGATGAACAAGTATTGGCAAATGAAGCTATTAAAAAAGGTGCTTATGCAATAATTAGCACTAAGGATTTATCAATTAGTGATAAAGAAGTAGCATTTTTAAAAATAAATGATTTTGAATTTGCTTTAACAAGATTGCTTGCGTTTTATTCAATTGATAAAAGGGTGGTTTTATTAGATGAATTAAGCATAGAATGTTTAAATAGGCTAAATATTACTACTTTAAAAAATGACTTATTTTATGATTTTGAAAATATTTTAAAAAATAATTTAATCTTTTGCTCAAGCAAGGAATATTTAGATAAATTAAGCTTAAGCTATGAAAATGTAAAGTATTCTTATGAAATTATTAAACGCTCTAGTTTTTTTTATCAAGATTTAATATTAAATGATGAGTATTATTACAATGTTTTTATACCTATAATATTTACAGAACAATTTGCAAAAATCAATGTATTTAAAGAACTAAATATCAATTATTCAAATCTTAAATTATTAGATTTTATATTTTTAAATGACAATAATGAAATAGTCAAAATGAGCGAAGGCTCTAAAGTTGTGTTTTTTGAAAATAACGAATTAATCATTAGCGAAATCAAAAAACATTTAAATTTATTTGAAATCACTGAAATAAAAAATCATACTTATATGTTATATAAAGGCGATAAAAATAAATTTATTAATGAATTAAATGTATTTAACGAAGGGTTATTTTTATGATTTATATAGTTTCTTTTGCGTTTTCTTTTTTGATGCTTTATTATTTAGCTTTAGTATTGCAGTTAAATAATTATAAATTTAAAAGAGTTTTATTTAATTTTTCTAAAAAGCGTTGGCATTTTTATTATCTAATAGCACCTTTTTTACTCTATGTAATTACTTGTGATATTAATCATTTTTTAGCCTTAGGAGTAGCTATAATTTATCTTTTAGCTTTAATTTTTTTAGCAAAAAATATTGATAAACCTTTAGTATTTACAGCTAGGATTAAGAGATTATTTTTATTTAATTTATTAGGTGCTTTTGTATTTACCCCAATTCATTTTTATTACAAACTTGACCCACATACCTTAGATATTATAATTTTTGCATTTTTACTTTCGTATATTTGTGAGTATTTTGTAAATAAGAGTTTTTACAATAAAGCTTATAATAAAATAAGCAATTTAAAAGATTGTAAAGTAGTATTAATCACTGCAAGTTATGGCAAAACAAGTATCAAACATTACCTAGCTAGTATTACTAAAAACTATTTTAAAATTCATTATGCTAAAGGTAGTATCAACACTCTTTTAGGACTTATTAAAGATATTAATGAAAACCTAGACCCAAATACAAATTTATTAATAATAGAAGCAGGTGCTAGAAAAAAGGGCGATATAGAAGAAATCACAAAATTAGTCCGCCCTCATTATGTAATAATAGGACAAATTGGCACAGCTCATTTAGAATATTTTAAAAATATAGAAAATACTAAAGAAGTTAAAAAAGAAGCCCTAAAAAGCACTAGATTAGAATTAGCAATTACTCATAGTAGTGTAGGGGAGAGCTTTAGCTATGATAGTGCTTTAAGTGAGATAAAAGCTAGTTTAGATGGGCTTAGTTTTAAATGCAATGATGAAAAGTATTTTGCTAATTTATTAGGTAGTTTTAATGCTAGTAATTTATGTGCTTGTATTTACCTAGCTAAGGCTTTAGGTTTAAATTACGAGCAAATTAGCAAAGAAATAGCTAATTTAAAAGCTACAGAACATAGATTACAAATCATCTCTCGTGAGCCAAAATTTATAATTGATGATGGATTTAATGGTAATTATGATGGTATGAGTGATAGCTATAGAATAATTAAAGATTATAACTTAGGTAAAAAAGTCTTAGTTAGTCCAGGCATAATTGAAGCAAGTGAAGAGTTAAACAAAAAACTATGCGAAGTAATTAATGAATGTTTTGATTTAGCAATTATTACAAGCGAGACTAATGCTAGAATATATGATGAGAAATTAAAAATTAAAAAAATCATTCTAAAAGATAAAGCAAAATTAATTGAAACTTTAGCTAATGAAACTAAAGAAAAGGATTTAATAATATTCTCAAATGACGCTCCTAATTTCATATAAAATAGAATAAAATTATTAGCTAAAAAATTTTTTAGATAATAATTTTTATTATTTACCAATTATTATCCTATGTTATTTATTATTACTTCACATTTTTAAAAGGAGATATAATGAAACAATTAACAACGGATTTTGGTAACCCAATAGGTTCAAATCAAAACTCACTTAGTGCAGGTGCAATGGGACCGCTTTTAATGCAAGATTATCAATTGATTGAAAAACTTGCTCATCAAAATAGAGAAAGAATTCCAGAGCGTGCAGTTCATGCAAAAGGAAGTGGAGCTTATGGAGAATTAAGAATAACACAAGATATTAGCAAATATACAAAAGCAAAAGTTTTTGCTAAGGGTGAAGTTACTCCACTTTTCTTACGCTTTTCAACAGTTGCAGGTGAAGCAGGTGCAGCTGATGCTGAAAGGGATGTTCGTGGCTTTGCAATTAAGTTTTACACAAAAGAAGGTATTTGGGATTTAGTAGGTAATAATACTCCTACATTTTTCTTAAGAGATGCTTACAAATTCCCTGATTTTATTCATACTCAAAAAAGAGACCCAAGAACTCATTTAAGAAGCAATAATGCTGCGTGGGATTTTTGGACTTTAACTCCTGAAGCACTACATCAAGTAACAATTCTTATGAGTGATAGAGGAATTCCTGCATCATATCGCCATATGAATGGATATGGTTCTCATACTTATTCATTTATTAATGATAAAAATGAAAGATTTTGGGTTAAATTTCACTTTAAAACCAAACAAGGAATTAAGTGCTTAACAAATGAAGAAGCAGAAAAAATCATAGCAAAAGATAGAGAATCTCATCAAAGAGATTTATACGAGAATATTGAAAAAGGAAATTTCCCTGTTTGGAGCGTAAAAGTTCAAATCCTTGCAGAAAACGAAGTTGAAAAACTTGGATTTAATCCATTTGATTTAACAAAAGTATGGCCTCATAGCATTGTTCCGTTAATTGAAGTTGGAGAAATGATATTAAATCGCAATCCACAAAATTACTTTAATGAAGTAGAGCAAGCTGCATTTAGCCCAAGCAATATTGTTCCAGGTATAAGCTTTAGCCCTGATAAAATGCTTCAAGCTAGAATTTTTAGCTATCCTGACGCACAAAGATACAGAATTGGTGCAAACTATCATCAATTACCTGTAAATAGAGCTAGAAATGAAGTTAGCACATATAATGTTGCAGGTGCTATGAATTTTGGTATAGGTGATAATTTATCTAATGGTGCTTATTATGAGCCAAATACTTTAGGTGGTGCAAGTGAAAATGCTAAATATCTTGAGCCTGATTTGGCAATAGGTAGTAGTGCAGCTAGATATGCTCCGCTTGATAATGATTTTTATACACAACCAAGAAATCTATTTAATATCTTACCTGCTGATGAAAAAGAAAGACTATATAAAAATCTAGCAGCAAGTTTTGATGGTGTAAAAGATGAAATCATTGCAAAAGCTCTAGCACATTTTGAAAAAATTAGCCCTGAATATGCAAATGGCGTAAGAAAAGCTTTAGGAAAATAAAATGCAATTAAGTAGTGCCGAATTAGCAAGATACGATGAATTATGTAAAATGGCGTTGGATTTTGCAAGAAATAACGATTACAACACTCTCCTTAACATGATAAAGGCAGGATTTAATGTTGATTTTAAAGACCATCGTGGAAACACACTTTTAATGTTGGCTTGTTATAACGGCTCTTACGAATGCGCTCAAATGCTTATTAGCAATGGTGCAAATGTTGATATGAAAAATGATAAAGGTCAAACTCCACTAGCTGGAGTTTGCTTTAAAGGTTATTTAAATATCGTAAAACTGCTAGTAGAAAATGGAGCGAATATTGATGAAAACAATGGTTTAGGAATGACTCCTTACACATTTGCTTTAATGTTTGGAAGAACTGAAATTGCTGAATATTTAGCTTCGCAAAAATCTAGTATATTAAAAAAATTAACGTTAAAACTCTTAAAACTCTTCAAAAAAGTATAAAATTTAAAGCAAATAATATTTTTTATAAATAATTAATATTATTTGCTATTTTATGATATATTTTGCAAAAAATTTTAAAGGAGATAAAATGTTAAATTGTAACAATCTAAATTCTTTTGTATTATTAACTAAAGCCCATTGACCCTTACTCTTATTTTTTAATTTCCCAATTTTTATTATTGTTTATTTTTTTTAGTTTTTTATTTTTAGCATTTTAAGCTTTATAGCTTTATTTTATTTGCTTGAAAATAAATTTGTTTTATTGTTTTTAAAGGAAAAATTATGAAAAAATTTATTATTTTATTAGCATTTGTAATGCAAATTTTCGCACAAGATTTGATTAAAGTTGGAATTGACCCAGCATATGCACCATTTGGATATATGAAAGATGGTAAAGCATATGGATTTGATATAGATTTAGTAAATGAAATGGCTAAAATATTGGATATTAAAGTGGAATTTGTTCCTATGGATTTTGATGGTTTAATAAGTGGTTTAAAACTTAAAAAAATTGATATGATAGCTTCAGGGCTTAGAAATACACCAGAAAGAGCTAAAAGCGTTGAGTTCAGTGATTTTTACTACATAAGTAGTAATTATTTTTTAAAACAATCTTCAAGAACTGATATTAATGAAATTAATGGACTTACTATAGGAGCACAATTAGGCTCAATTCAAGCTGATATATTAGCTAGATTTAAAGATGTAAAAATATTTTTAAATGCTGATACTTCAAATTTAATCTTAGCATTAGTTGGTGGCAAAATTGATTCTGTTTTAGTAGATAAAACTGTAGCCAAAGGATATTTAAGAAATTATAAAAATTTAGTTGTATTTAAGAAAACTGAAGAAAAAACTGATGGTCTAAGTTTTGCTTTTGCTAAAGGAAATACAAAGTTAAGAGATGAATTTAATAGGGCACTTAAAATTATAAAAGATAGTGGAATTTATGATAATTTAATAAAAAAATATGATATGGAATAAGGAAAAATTATGAAAAAATTAATTATTTTATTAGCATTTGTAATGCAAATTTTCGCACAAGATTTGATTAAAGTTGGTATGTCGCCTGGTTTTGCTCCGTTTGGATATATAAAAGATGAAAAAATCGTTGGCTTTGATATAGATTTAGTAAATGAAATAGCTAAAGTGTTGGATATTAAAGTAGAATTTGTTCCTATGGATTTTGATGCTTTAATGGGCGCTGTTAAATTAGGCAAAATTGATGTGATAGCTTCAGGACTTAGCAATACTCCTGCAAGGGCAAAAAATGTTGAGTTTAGTGATATTTATTACACTGGTTCAAATTGTTTTTTAAGATTAAAATCAAGAACTGATATTAAAGATTTAAATAATTTAGTAGTAGGAGTGCAATTAGGTTCAATTCAAGCTGCAATGCTTAATGAAATTCCTTCGGCAAAACCATTTTTAAATTCTGAAATTTCAAATCTAATCCTAGCATTAGTAAATGGCAAAATAGATGCTGTTATAGTTGATAAATTAGTAGCTAGAGGATATTTAAATACCTATAAAGAAATTGAAATATTTAAAGATATAAAAGAAAAAGGTGGCACTAGCTTTGCATTTGCTAAAGGCAATATTAAATTAAGAGATGATTTTAATAAGGCTTTAGAAATTGTAAAAAGTCAAGGAATTTATGAAAAATTATTAGAAAAATATGAAATGTGATATTTTTTAATATAAATTTTGTTAATTTTGTTACAAATCGTAACGAAATTAACAAAAAAAATAATTTTTTATCATCATTAACAAAAAATATTGATATTATTATTTAAATTATTTTAAAGGAGAAAAAATGCAAAAGAGTGTTGCTAAATTATTTTTAAGACTTCGTTGATGCTTACTACTATTTTTTAATTTCCCAGATTTTATCATTGTTAATTTTTATTATTGTTAGTTTTATCATTGTTATTTAGGTTATTTTAGTTTTTTGCTTTAAGCAATTTAGTTATTTATTTTTATTAAAAGGATTAATTATGAAAAAGTTATTTTTAGGTTTTGCACTAGTTGCACAAATTTTTGCTCAAGATATTTTAAAAGTAGGAACATCTCCAGGTTATGCACCATTTGAATATATGAAAGATGGTAAAATTGTTGGATTTGATATGGATTTAGTGGAAGAAATAGCAAAAATACTAGATATTAAAGTTGAATTTGTTGCTATTGAATTTGATGGTTTAATCAATGCTTTAAAAGCGGGAAAAATTGATGTTATAGCTTCTGGAATGAATGAAACCCCACAAAGAGCAAAAAGTGTTGATTTTTCTAATTCATATTATAACGGGGTAAATTATTATGTTAAATTAAAAGAAAATACTAATATAAATTCTTTAGAAGATTTATCAAAAGGGGCTAAATTAGGAGCTCAATTGGGCACTTTACAAGCTGATGAAGTTAGTAAAATTAAAGGCGTAAAACCATATTTAAATTCTGAATTAATAGTTTTTGTTTTAGCAACCGTTAATAAAAAAATAGATGGTTTTGTATTAGACGCTGCTGTGGCTAAAGGCTATATTAATACCTATCCTGAACTTAGCGTATTTGCTAAAACACCAATTTTAGGTGATGGAGTGAGTTTTGCATTTGCTAAAGGTAATACAAAATTAAAAGATGATTTTAATAATGCATTAAAAATTCTAAAAGACAACGGAACTTATGTAAAATTATTACAAAAATACGATTTAGATAATTAAGGAGAAAGTATGAAAAAAATTGTTTTAGCTTATAGTGGGGGTCTTGATACTTCAGCAATTATTCCTTGGCTTAAAGAAAATTATGATTGTGAAGTGTATGCTTTAGTAGCTGATGTGGGTCAAGATAAAAATGAATTAGTAGATGTTAAACAAAAGGCGTTTAATTCAGGAGCAAAAGATTGTGTGGTAGTTGATTTAAAAGAAGATTTTGTTAAAAACTATATATATCCTACAATTTTAAGCGGGGCATTATATGAAGGCACATATTTACTAGGCACTTCAATGGCAAGACCGGTAATTGCTAAGGCTTTAGTTGATTATGCAATAAGCATTAATGCTGATGCTATCGCACATGGAGCTACAGGAAAAGGAAATGATCAAGTAAGATTTGAATATACTATAAACGCACTAGCACCTAAGTTAGAAGTTATAGCTCCTTGGAGAATTTGGAATATGAAATCAAGAGAAGATTTGCTTGATTTTTTAGCGTTAAAAAATATTAAAACAACTGCGAGTAAAGAAAAAATCTATAGCAAAGATGCAAACGCTTGGCATATTTCAACTGAAGGTGGAGTTTTAGAAGATACTACAACTTTTAATAATGAAGATTGTTTTTGTCTAAGTGTAAATCCAAAAATCGCTCCTAATGAAGCTGAATTAGTAAAATTAAGCATTGAAAAAGGTGTGGTTACAAAGGTAAATGATATTAGTCTAAGTCCTTATGAAGCTTTAAATAAGCTTAATGAAATAGGGGCAAAACACGGAGTTGGTAGGATTGATATTGTAGAAAATAGGCTTGTAGGAATGAAATCAAGGGGATGTTATGAAACACCTGGCGGAACAATTATAAATACTGCTTTAAGAGCGTTAGAACAAATCGTTCTTGATAGAGATAGCTTAAAATTAAGAGCTATGTTAGGACTTGAAATGAGCTATTTAGTGTATGATGGTAAGTGGTTTTGCCCTACAAGAGCTGCTATTAGTGCTGCGATTAATGAATTTAGCAAAGATTTAAATGGAGAAATAATTATAGAATTATATAAAGGCAATTGCAATGCAATGAGTAAAAGCTCTCCTAATAGTCTTTTTGATAAAGATTTTGCAACTTTTAGTGAAGATGAAGTTTATAATCAATTTGATGCAGCAGGATTTATAAGACTATTTAGCTTAAGTGCAAAAATTAGAGCACTAAAAAAATCTTAATTTAATATTTTAGGTCTTTTCATTAAGACCTAAAATTATTCTATTTCTATATTTACTTTATTTACAATCTAATTCTATTTTCTAGCTATTCAAAACACTATTATTACGATATTTATTTTAATTTTTACACAAAGTATAGTGATGAATTAAATAATATTTTTTATCAAAAAATAAATTATAAAATTATAAAATTTTATATAAATAATATTTTTTATTATCTAAAAAACTTTATAATCTTTTTACTTTAATTAAAAGGAGAAAATAATGAAAAAAATTATGTTATCTTTAAGTTTATTAGTAGGTTTAAATGCTGCTAGTTTAATTGATGAAGCAAAAGAAGCAGGTTTGGTTGCTATACCTAGCAATAAAGCCAAATTAGAAGAATTAATTAAACAATATGCACCTGATTATGTAGAATATCCTACCACTAAAGAAAGAGTTGAGCTTGGTAAAAAACTATATTTTGACCCAAGAATTTCAAAAAGTGGAATTATATCTTGCAATACCTGTCATAATTTAGGTTTAGGTGGAACTGATGGAGTTCCAGCAAGTACAGGGCATAAATGGTCTCCTAATCCACATCATCTAAACTCTCCAACGGTTTATAATTCTGTATTTAATTCTTCGCAATTTTGGGATGGTCGTTCAGGTCATTTACAAGACCAAGCAAAAGGGCCTATTCAATCATCAGTAGAAATGGCAGCTATACCAAGTGAAGTTGTGAGCAAAATTACTTCAATTCCTGAATATGTTAATGATTTTAAAAAAGCTTATGGAGATAAAAAAATTGATTTTGATTTAATTGCTACAAGTATTGGTATTTTTGAAAGGACCTTAATAACTCCATCAAGATTTGATGAATTTTTAAATGGTAATGAGAAAGCTTTAAGTAAAGAAGAAAAACAAGGATTAAAACTATTTATAGATAAAGGTTGCACTGCTTGTCATACAGGTATTAATCTTGGTGGGACACTACAAGCATTTGAAGTAGCTAATAAATATAAATATGCAAATATAGGTGATTTTAAAGGAGATAGCGATGGTTTAATTAAAGCTCCTACATTAAGAAACATTGAATTAACCGCACCTTATTATCATAATGGTGCTATTTGGGAATTAGATGAAGCTGTTAAATTAATGGGAAAAATCCAATTAGGAATAGAAATAAATGATGAAGAATCACAATTAATAATTACATTCTTAAAATCACTAACAGGTAAAATGCCTGATATTGCATATCCTAGCTTACCTGCTTCAACTTCTAAAACAATCAAACCTGATTTAGAATATTAAAACATTCCTAGCTAAATGCTAGGAATTTAAATTAAAATAATGCTTCTTTATTTTCTTCAACTTTTGGGATAAATAGTTTTAATCCACCTAGCATATGAAAATGTAAATGAAACACTTCTTGTCCTGCATCAGCACCTACATTAGTAAGTAATTTATATCCGCTTTTATCAAGTCCTAATAATTTTGCAACTTCGTGAATAAAATCTGTCATTTTCGCCATTGTAGCACCATCAACATCTTGAAAACTTACAAATCTTTTTTTAGGAATTATTAATATATGAACAGGAGCTTTTGGGTCTATATCGTGAAATGCTAAAAATTCATCATTTTCTAAAACTTTACTAGATGGGAGTTCGCCTATTACAATTCTTTCAAAAACATTTAAATCGCTCATTTTCTTTCCTTTTTTTAATAGTCTTAATCGTTTATTTATGTAATTTACACTAAAATTGTAAAAAATCAATAAAAAGGCTAACTCTTGGAAGATATTTTAATTAGTTTAGATAATTGTTCTTCGCTTGAAGAATTAGAGCAAATAAAGGTGCAAATTCTTGGTAAAAAAGGTTATTTAACAAGTGAATTTGCTAAGTTAAAAGACTTAGAAGGTGATGAAAAAAAACAAAGAGCAGAAATTTTAAATAAATTAAGAGATGAATTTAACGATAAATTTACTCAAAAGCAAAAATATTTAAAAGATGAATTTATAAAAGCAAAAGCTAAAAAAGATGCTTTCAATTTTGCTTATTTTGATGAGCGTTCAAATTCTGGTGCTCTTCATCCTGTAATGAGCACAATGGATAAGATAATTGATTATTTTTTAAGACAAAATTTTAGTCTTGAAGAAGGTCCGTTGATTGAAGATGACTTTCATAATTTTGAAGCTTTAAATTTACCTAAATCACATCCTGCTAGAGATATGCAAGATACTTTTTATTTTATAGATAAATTACTACTTAGAACTCAAACAAGTCCGGTGCAAATAAGAACTATGAAACAACAAAATCCACCTATTAGAATGATTGCACCTGGTGCCGTATTTAGAAGAGATTTTGATATTACACACACTCCTATGTTTCATCAAATAGAAATGCTTGTGGTTGAAGATGGGGATAAAATATCTTTTGCTAATTTAAAATATGTTTTAGAAGAATTTTTAAGATATATGTTCGGAGATGTAAAAGTTAGATTTCGTCCAAGCTTTTTCCCATTTACAGAGCCTAGTGCAGAAGTTGATATATCTTGTGTATTCTGCGGCGGTTGTGGTTGTAGAATTTGTAAGCAAACTGGCTTTATTGAAGTTATGGGTTGTGGTATGGTTCATCCAAATGTATTTAAAAATGTTGGCTATAAAAATGTTAGCGGATATGCTTTTGGTTTAGGAGTTGAGCGATTTGCAATGCTACTTCATAAAATACCTGATTTAAGGTCATTATTTGAAGGAGATTTAAGATTATTGGAGCAATTTAAATGATAATTAGTAAGAATTGGTTAAATGAATTTATAGACTTAAAAAATATTAGCACAGATGAATTAGTAAAAACTTTAAATAGCATAGGTTTAGAAGTTGATGGAGTAACTACAATTATAGCTCCTAAAAAAGTTGTAGTTGCAAAAGTAATGAGTAAAGAAAAGCACCCTGATGCTGAAAAATTAAGTATTTGCCAAGTAGATGTTGGTAATGAAGTTTTGCAAATCGTATGTGGAGCTAAAAATGTTGAAGCAGGGCAATTTGTAGCAGTTAGTTTAGAAGGTGCACAAATTGGTGATATTACTATTAAAAAAGCTAAATTGCGTGGGGTTGAGAGCAATGGAATGATATGCTCATCAACTGAACTTGGATTTGCCAAAATAAATGATGGCATTATGGTTTTAGATAATAGTATAGGCGAACTTACTTTAGGTAAAGAATTATGCGAATATCCTTTATTTAATGATGAATTAATTGAAATTGAGCTAACTCCTAATCGTGGGGATTGCTTAAGTATTAATGGTATAGCAAGAGATTTAAGTGCAGCATTAGATATTAATTTAAAAGAAAAGAAACCTTTTAAAGATGTTGATAATGCAGAAGGCATTAGAAGAATTTTGAATGTTCATTTTAGTGATGGAATTGATGGTAATTTAAATATAAAAGCAATAGAATTATTAAATAATATTGAAAATACTTTAAAGGTTAAATTAAGATTAGCTAGTATTGAAGAATTAAAAGATAATGCTATAGAAAACTTATTATCTTATACAACACATGCAAGCGGGGTATTATTTAATGCAGTTGATTTAAGCAAATTATGTAATGAATGCGAGCAAATAAGTTTAGATGTAAAAACCAAAGAAAACAAAGAATTTGTTATTAAGTATAAAGATAAAGAATTAGCAATTGCTGGAATTACACAAAATGAAGAATTTAAAATAGATAAAGATAGTAAAAAAATAATCATAATTGCAAATTATGTAAATCCTAAAATAATCGCAAATACTCATAAAAATTATAAAAATACAGATATTTATAGAAGTTTTAGGGGCAGCGAACCAGAGCTTAATATAGGAATTGATTATTTATTTAATTTGTTACAACTTAATAAAAACATTAAAATTTATGGTAGTTCTTGTCAAAATACCCCAAGCAAAGAAAAAATATCAATTAATTGTAATATTAGCGAGCTTGAAAATATGATAGGTCAGTCTTGCGAAAAAAATGATGTTGTGAAAATTTTAAAAAGACTAGGGTTTGAATTAAGTATTGCTGAAGATAATCTATATTTAAAAGTTCCATTTTATAGACACGATATTAATAATTCTGCTGATATTTGTGAAGAAATAGTAAGAATGATTGGCATTGATAATATTAAGCCTAAACCACTTGATTTTTATGAATTGAACAGAACAAACAACACTTATTTAAAATATAAAAAATCTCTTGAATTAAGAAATAGGGCTTTAATGTGTGGATATTTTGAAAGTATTGGCTATATTTTTGATAGCAAAGAATTTTTAGAAAAATTAAATTTAAAATATATCAAAAATGAAATTATAAACCCAATCACAAATGAAATGAATACGCTAAGAAGTTCTATTATTAGCACACTTTTAAAACAAGCTAGTTTTAATTTTAATAATTCAAGAAAATCAGTAAAATTATTTGAAATTGGTAGTGTCTTTGATGAAAACGGACAAGAAAATAAAAAATTTGCTTTAATTAGCTCTGGCTTAAGTGAAAATGCAAATTTAAAAAATCATGCAAAACCTAAAAATGTTGATTTTTTCACATTCTTAAATGAATTAAAAACAATATTAAAGGATTTCCAATTAAAATCTAGTGATTATCATTTATTTAGCGAATTTGAAAGAGCTGATATTTATAAAAACAATCAAAAAATAGGGGTAGTTGGAAGATTAGATTTACATTTAGAAAATGAATTAGAATTACCGGTTACTTATTTATGCGAAATTGATTTTAATGCTTTAGAGTATGATTTTATACAAGCAAAAGCTTATTCAAAATTCCAAGGAACAACTAGAGATTTAAGTATTTTAGTGCCTAAAAATTATGATTATTCAGTTATAAAATCAACTATAAATAAATTAAACATTAAGAATTTAAAAGATTTTAAAATCGTAGATTTATATCAAGATGAAAGCTTAAAAGATTATGAAAGTTTAAGTATAAGTTTTTCATTTGTTGATGATGAAAAAGTATTAAAAAATGATGATATAAATAATGAAATGAATGAAATTATTAGTGAATTAGATAAAATAGGATTAAAATTAAGATGAGAATAAAAGCATTAAATAAACAATTTGATTTAGTTTTGGAAAATATAGCTGCAGATAAATCTATCTCTCATAGAGCTGCTTTATTTTCTTTATTAACTAATGGGGAGTGTAAGGTTAAAAACTATCTTTACGCACAAGATTGCCTACATACTTTAGAAGTTGTAAGAAATTTAGGTGCGACAATAAAAATATATGAAGATAAAAATGAATTAGTTATAACACCGCCTAATGCTATCAAATCTCCTAATGTAGTTTTAGATTGTGGAAATTCTGGGACACTAATGAGACTTTTAATTGGTTTTTTAGCTAGTCAAGATGGTTTGTTTGTTTTAAGCGGAGATGAATATTTAAACAAAAGACCTATGAAAAGAGTAAGCGATATACTTAATAAACTAGGGGCTAAAATTGATGGTAGAGAAGGGGCAAATTATGCTCCTTTAGCAATTAGGGGAGAAAAAATAGATTATTTTACTTTTGAAAATACTCTAAAATCAGCACAAGTAAAAACCGCATTAATATTAGCTGGATTATTGAGTAATGGTTGCGAAATATACGAAAGCGAATTAAGCAGAGACCATTCAGAAAATTTATTAAAAATGATAAAAGCACCAATAAAAACAGATGGTTCTAAAATAGAAGTAAAACCATTACAAGATAAATTACAATCGTATGAAATAGAAGTTCCAAATGACCCTTCTTCTGCATTTTTCTTTGCTGTTTTATGTGCTATCAGTGATAATTCCACTCTAGTTTTAAAAAATATGCTTTTAAATAAAACTAGAATTGAAGCATTTAAAATTCTTGAAAAAATGGGGGCAAATATTACATATCAAATAGAGAAAAATGATTATGAAAATATAGGAACCATTACTATAAAAAGTTCTAAGCTAAAAGCTGTTGAAGTTAGTGAAAATATTTCTTGGCTAATTGATGAAATACCAGCATTATCAATAGCATTTTTATATGCTGAAGGAAATTCTATTGTCAAAAATGCAAAAGAATTAAGAGTAAAAGAAAGCGATAGAATAAAGGCTGTCCTTGAAAATTATTCAATTTTAGGTGTTGAATATGAAGAATTTGAAGATGGATTTATGGTTGTTGGAAAAAGTATAAAAAATAATAATGTAATGCTAAAAAGTTTTGCAGACCACAGAATAGCTATGAGTTTTTCTTTGCTAGCTAAAGATTATGAAATAGAAATTGACAATGTTGAATGTGTAGATGCTTCTTTTACAAATTTTTATGAAATTTTATCTTTATTTGAAAGACAATAAAATATGAAAATAGAATTAGCTAAAAGTTACGGATTTTGTTTTGGAGTTAAAAGAGCTATCAAACAAGCAGAAAAGACTAAAGATGCAGCCACCATTGGGCCATTAATTCACAATAATGATGAAATATCAAGATTAAAGAACGATTTTAATGTAAAGACTATTAATGATATAACAGAATTAAATGATGAGAAAAAGGCTATTATAAGAACGCATGGAATAACAAAACAAGACTTAGACATATTAAAAGAAAGTGGTAGAGAAATTATAGACGCAACTTGCCCTTTCGTTAAAAAGCCACAAGAAATTGTGGAAAAAATGAGCAACGAAGGGTATGAAATTGTTATTTTTGGTGATAGCAATCATCCAGAAGTAAAAAGCGTAAGAAGTTATGCTACTACTAATAATTATGTAGTTTTAGATGAAAAAGAACTGATAGATATTAAGTTTAAAAATAAAGTAGCTTTAGTAAGTCAAACTACAAAAAAAGTAGAAAAATTTATGCAAATAGCTAATTTTTTAATGTTAAAAGTAAAAGAAGTAAGAGTTTTTAATACAATTTGCGATGCAACATTTAAAAACCAAGAAGCTATTAAAATTCTTGCAATGAAAAGTGATGTTATGATAATTGTTGGCGGTAAAAATAGCTCAAATACAAAGCAATTATTTTTAATAGCAAAAGAGCATTGCAAAGATAGTTATTTAATTGAAAATGAAAATGAATTAGATTTTAATTGGTTTAAGGATAAAAATCTATGCGGAATTAGTGCAGGAGCTAGCACACCTGAATGGATTATTGATAAAGTTGTTAAAAAAATAGAAAATTTTACTTAATATTAAATAGTCATAAGTGAAATAGTGATAGAATAGGGCACAATCATTTCTTAATTTGATTAATTTTATTACAAAAGGACCAAAATGGCTAAGTTAAATGGAGCTCATAACAATTTAGAAGATTTAGAAAACATTGATTTCGCGGCAATGTTAGATGAGTTTGAAAGCGAAAAAAATCCTGAAAATATTTCAGTAATTGATGGAAAAATTATTAAAATTGAAGGCGACGAAGTATTTGTTGATATACAAGATAAATCAGAAGGTGTTTTAAACATTAGTGAAATCACAAAAGATGATAAGCTATTATTTAATGTTGATGATGTTATTAAAGTAACAGTTGTAGGTAGTTATAATGGACGCCGTTTATTATCATACAAAAAAGCACTTCGTAAAGAAAAAGTAGTTGAATTTATTAAAAACTATAATGAAGACAATAACGATACTTTTGAAGTAAAAATCATAGGAAAAAATCGTGGTGGTTTTGTTGCAGTAGATAATAATGAAGTAGAATTTTTCTTACCAAAATCACAATGCTCTCATAAAGAAATTAATACTTTAATGAATAAAAAAATTAAAGTTAAAATATTAAAAATTGATGAAGAAACACAAAGTATAGTTGTGTCAAAAAGAAAAGCAAACGAAGAAGACCGCAAAAAGAAAAAAGAATTAATTAATAATATAATCAACGATTCAGAACTTAAAGAAGGTGTTGTTAGAAAACTTACAAGCTATGGAATGTTTGTTGATATTGGTGGAGTTGATGGCTTAGTTCATTATAGCGAAATATCTTATAAAGGTCCTGTAAATCCTAGTACTTTATACAAAGAAGGGGATAAAGTTTTAGTAAAAATTGTAGGATATGATGAAGAGAAGAAACATATTTCTTTATCAATTAAAGCAGCTTTAAGTGACCCTTGGGATGAAATTAAAGATAGCTTAGAAATTGGAGATATTTTAAAAGTAGTAGTTTCTAATATTGAAAATTATGGAGCTTTTGTAGATTTAGGAAATGATATTGAAGGATTTTTACATATAAGTGAAATTTCTTGGGATAAAAATGTTAAAAATCCAAGAGATTATTTAAAAGAAGGTCAAGAAATTGATGTTGAAGTAATTGAAATAGATTATGAAAAACGCCGTTTAAGAGTATCTCTTAAAAATTTACTTCCAAAACCTTTTGATGGCTTTAATGAGAAATTTAAAGCAGGAGATATTGTTGAAGGCGAGATTAGCACTATTACAAATTTTGGAGCTTTTGTTAAAATTGACAATATTGAAGGTTTATTATTAAATGATGATATATCTTGGACTGAAAATGAAACTTGCAAAAAAGTTTATAAAGTAGGGGATAAAGTAAAAGTTAAAATTAGAAAAATTGATAGTGAAAACCAAAAAATTTCTTTAAGTGTTAAACATTTAGAAGAAAGTCCTAGTTCATTATTTGCTAAAGAACATAGATTAGGTGATGTTATTAAAGGTATTGTAAGCGATATTAAAGACTTTGGAGTGTTCGTTAAAGTAAATGATAAAGTTGAAGCTTTAATTAAAAATGAAGATTTAGGAGAAGTTAAGCCTAATATTGGAGATGAAATTGAAGGAGCTTTAATTTTCACTAGAAATGGTAAAATTCGCTTAAGTATAAAAAAATTAAATTTAATTAAAACTCGTGAAGATTTAGAAAAATTTAATTCTGATGATAAAATTACAATAGGTGATATAATTAAAGATCAATTACAATAGTAATGAAACAACACTCGTTATATTTTATATTTGGAATAATTTTTTTTATTTTAGTATTGGTTTTAATGCTATTAATAAAATCTGCAAATTATAAAGATTTGCAGATTTCTAAAATTATTGATGAAAATATTGAAATTATTAAAAATAAAATATCAAATAATGAGTGGTATGCTAAATTAGCTAAAGATGAATTGGGAGATTCTTACCCAATATCAAATGAACTTTATGTTCATTTTGAATTACAAGATACAGGTAATTTAAGTAAAAAGAAATTTTTTAAATTAAATATAGATAAAAACGATAATTATTCTTTATTTTGCGTAAAACAAACTATATCTAATTTAAATTTGAAATATTTTTTAATTAATAATAAAAAATATTCTCAGATAGTCATAGATACTAACAATATTTCTTTATTGCATTACCTTATAGATAGTTTAAAAAACTATAATATCAATTCTGATTTTGAAGAAATTTGGATTTAATTTAATTTTAAAGGATTAACAAAATGGCATCTTATTCAATGGGTGATTTAAAAAAGGGTTTAAAAATAGAAATAGAAGGTGTTCCTTATAAAATAGTGGAATATCAACATGTAAAGCCAGGTAAAGGTCCTGCTTTCGTAAGAATAAAAATAAAATCTTTCATAAATGGTAAGGTTTTAGAAAAAACTTTCCACGCAGGTGATAAATGTGAATCTCCTAATTTAGTAGAAAAAGAAATGCAATATTTATATGATGATGGAGAATTTTGCCAATTTATGGATAATGAGACTTATGAGCAAGTAGCTATAACAGAAGAAGATGTTGGCGAAAGTAGAAAATGGATGATTGATGGTATGAATGTAAGTGTATTATTCCATAACGGAAAAGCAATAGGCGTTGAAGTTCCGCAAGTTGTTGAGTTAAAAATAGTTGAAACTCAACCGAATTTCAAGGGTGACACACAAGGCTCTAATAAAAAGCCAGCTACTTTAGAAAGCGGTGCAGTTGTTCAAATACCTTTCCATGTATTAGAAGGGGAAGTTATTAGAGTAGATACTCAAAGAGGCGAGTATATAGAAAGAGCTAATAAATAATTATGAACGATAAAGCAAAGCGTGTAAAATACTTAAGAGCTTTAGAAAAAGCTGCTAATCGCTTTGCTTTAGCCTTAAAAAAAGAAGATTTTTCAGATGGTATTTTCGCGTCTAGTATAGAGCAGAATTTAAAATTACTAAATAAATGTGAGCCAGTTTATCTTGATTCTACATATTCAAAAGAATTAGAAAATTTTGTAAATTTATGCTGTTTTTCTCAATTAGACAGATTTGAATTAATTAGCAAATTTAATACTCTAGAGAAAATAAAAAAGCAAAATCAATACAAAAAAACAAAACATAAAAATCAATTGTATGATAATTTATTTAGTTAAAATATATTTTTATTTAAATAAGTTATTGGAGAATTAAAATGGATGATTTTGATAAATTATTTGAGACCACACCAGAAGAAAAACTAATAGATGTATTACAAAACGCACCAAGAGGTGCAGTTCAAAATACTATAGTAACGCATAGTAAAGAATTTTTAGCATTAAAATTATTATTAGAAAAGCAAAATATAGACTATACACAAGTTGAAGAATTTATATTTAATAATGATGCTTTGCTAAATGAAATGCTAAATGATGTTTTTATAGATTTAACAGCAAAAATTTTAGGGCATGAGGGATAATGAAAGTTATTTTTGATGATATTGTTGAAATTTATGATGATACATTAAATGAAGAAGATTTATTAATTAAAGCAAAAAGCCTTAAACCTTGGAGAAAAGGGCCTTTTAAAATAAATAATATTTTTATAGATAGTGAGTGGAAAAGCAATATAAAATATAATATTTTAAAAAAGCATATTGGTTGTATTGAGAATAAAATAGTGGCTGATGTTGGGTGCAACAATGGTTATTATATGTTTAGAATGCAAGAATTTAGACCGACTAAGATTGTCGGATTTGACCCTTCTCAAAGATGCTATGAGCAATTTACTTTTTTAAATTCCTTATTTAAAACGAATATTGTATTTGAGAGATTAGGGGTAGCTGATTTGCCAAGCTACAATCATAAATTTGATGTAATTTTTTGCTTAGGGGTGATTTATCACAGAAGCGACCCAGTGCAAATGCTAAAACAATTAAAACAAAGTCTAAACACTAATGGGATTGTATTCTTAGATACTATTTATTTTGATAGTGAACAACCTTTTGCTTTAGTTCCAGATACAAGTTATGCAAAAATGTCTAATGTATATTTTATACCAAGTATTAAAGCATTGCAAAATTGGTGTAAAAAAGCTAATTTTAAAGAATTTGAAATACTAGCAACTTCTAAAACAACAATAGAAGAGCAAAGGAAAACAGATTGGATTGATGGATATAGCTTGGAAGATTTTTTAGAAGATAATGATTTTACAAAAGAAGGTTATCCTGCACCAAAAAGAATATATATAAAATTAAAGGTATAAAATGGCTGAAGAAAAAAATGATATAGAAGAAAATTCTACAGAGATTAAAATCAATGTTGAAGCTTGCCCTACAATAAATACAGAAATTTGTGGCAACATTACCGAAACAGATGAAAACAAAGCAAATCTGCAATTAAAAATAACATCTGAATTAATTTCAGATTCTGAAGGTTTAGCGCATAATGGTTTTATATATTCTGCAGGAGCTTATGTTGCACAAGTAGCAATTAACAAAAAAAATACCTGTGTTATAGGCTCAAGAACTAGTTTTTTTGCGCCGGCCAAAATAGGGGATATTATATCTTTTGAAGCAACTGCTAAATTTGATAATAGTAAAAAAAGAGAAGTTTTAGTAAAAGCATATATAAGAGAAGTATGCGTATTTGAAGGTATTTTTTATGTTCTAGTAACAGATGAACATATATTAAAAATGCAAAAAAGTGAATTAGCAAAATACCAGAGTAAAAAACAAGAATAATAATTTTCTTGTTTTACAAACTAAAACCTTTTATACAAATCAAATTCAAAATATAAAAAAAACACTACACTTAAAACAACGGCACTTGCATTTGCCTTAACTTAAAGCATATTTGATATTTAGTTAAAATGAGTATTTACAAAGTGCTTAAACATTATATATATTTGACTTCAAACGATATCAATAGCAAATATTATATTGAGTCATTTTATGATATTGATTGACAGGCGGACTAGACTAAGTCACCTTGCTAGCGAAGCATTAAAGCCTTGTATATTAGCCTACAATATACATTTAAAGCCCTTGTCGCTCAATAAGAGCTACTTATATCACGCATTTGTATTATACAATCATGTATTAATAAGAGCTTAAAATGGGCTTAGATTTGGAAATAGGTATAAAATTAGCTTTTGATGGATTTAACGGAATTAAAAGACAAGCAAACTTCTTTAAAGGTGCTTGGTCGTGTAGCAAAGCTAAGTGTTGATGATATGAATAAATTAAATGCAAGTATTGCTAAGCTAAACAAACTTGATATAAAAACAAAATTAGCAAGTAAAGAGTTAAAAAATTTTAGTTTTATTAAAATCGCAGAGTGGTGTTATGGTTTTAAAATACTAATTTGAAAATTATAGTTTTCAATACTAATATAATATATAAACATATTAAATATGCTAATAATCAATTTAGATTGCTTTATTATTAAAATAATTTAA